>JAWKHS010000010.1 GCA_041394705.1 Vicinamibacterales bacterium | reverse complement strand
AGCCGGCCGGCGGCGGCCAGGCGCCGGTCCGGCAGCGCCGCGATGAGGGCGGCGGCCAGTGCGTGCATCACCTCCTGGACGGTCGCGCCTGGCGCGACCGTCGGCGTGAGGGGCGGCCAGTAGACGTCGGCCAGCGCCATGAACAGGTCTTCGCGATCCCGGAAGTTCCCGTAGATGGCGCCGCTCGTCATGCCCGCCCGCCGGGCGACGGCCCGCAGGGTGGTGCGCTCGTAGCCGGTCTCGCGAATCAGCTCGCGCGCGGCCTCGAGCAGCCTGGCGCGCGTGCGGACGCGCTTGTCGCCCTTGGGGCCCGATCGTCGCGGCGCCTTGGTGGCGGTCTTCGCCATGCGGGGCCATCATCGCATGTCCTGTAACATTGTTATTAAATAACTGTGTTATACACAGGGCCGGAGGGCGGACCGGATGGCGCAGTGGACGCGGAACGACGAGGTGGCGCAGGCGCTCGAGCCGTTCATCGACGGCGGCACGCTCGCCGGGGTGGCCACGCTCGAATGGCGCGCGGACGGGGGGCGCCACGCCACCTGCGTCGGCTGGCGCGATCGGGAGGCCGGGCTGCCGGTGGAGCGCGACACGATCTTCCGCGTCGCCTCGATGAGCAAGCCGATCACGTCGGTGGCGGCGCTCATGCTGTGGGAGGACGGGCGGTTCGCGCTGGACGACCCCATTGCGCGCTGGGCGCCGGAGTTCGCCGAGATGCGCGTCCTGCGCTCGCCCACGGCCGCGCTCGACGACACCGTCCCCGCGGAGCGGCCGATCACCTTCGAGCATCTGCTGTCGCATCGATCCGGCCTGACCTACGGCGCCGCCCATGCGCCGCCCATCGCCGCGGCGTTCGCCCAGGCGCTCGGGCGGGACATCGACTCGGAACTGGCGCCGGATCAGTGGATGGCGGCGCTGGCGACGCTGCCGCTCATCGACCAGCCCGGCGCGGCCCTGCACTACGGCCACTCGACGGATCTGCTCGGGCTGCTCGTCGCACGCATCGCCGGCGTCTCGCTCGGGCGTCTCCTGCGCGAGCGGATCTTCGAGCCGCTCGGGATGCCCGACACCGGCTTCCTCGTGCCGCCCGTGCACTGGCACCGGCGCGCCACGCTCTACGGGTTCGACGACCGCGGCGCGCTCGTGGCGCGGGCGACCGGCCCGGGCGGATCGACGGTGCCGGAACGCCCCGCGGACATGGCGTACGAGTCCGGCGGCCAGGGGCTGTGGTCCACGCTGGACGACTACGCCGCCTTCGCGCGGCTCTTCGTGCAGGGAGGCGAGGTGGACGGCGTGCGGATCCTGCGGCCCGAGACGGTGCGGATGATGATGACGAACGTCCTCTCGGCCGACCAGCGGGCCCGCTCGGAAGTGGTGGGCTGGCCGCTGTTCGCCTCAGGCTACGGCTTCGGTCTGGGCGTGGCGGTGGTGATGGAGCCCGAGGCCGCGCTGCCGTCGATCTGCGGAGGCACCCGGGGCGCCGTCGGCTGGCCGGGCGGATTCGGCGGCTGGTGGCGCGCCGACCCGACCGAAGGGTCCGTGCGCGTCTTCCTGGCCCACAACATCGTGGAGTTCGAGCAGTTCTCGCGGGGCATCGGTTTCGGCGTCCAGTCCGCGATCGCGCGCTTTCAGGCCGCCTCCACCGTGCCGGGCGTCCACCGGCCCGCCGCCGGCTGAGCCCGCGGCTCGCGCGGGCGGACGGGCTCTATACTCAGGGCGCGGGCGGCGCCGCCGCTCACCGTCCCATGCCGCGCGCCCTCTCGATTGCCGCACTCGCGGCCCTGCTCGCCGCCCCGGTGCTCGTGACCACCCAGCCCTTGGACTGCGACCTGCTCATCACCGGCGGCCGCGTCGTCGACGGCACCGGCGCGCCGGCCTTCGCCGCCGACGTCTGCGTGGCCGGCGATCGCATCGCGGCACTCGGCCGCCTTTCCGAGGCCTCCGCCGCGCGGCGGCTCGATGCCACCGGCCATGTCGTGACGCCCGGGTTCATCGATCTCCTCGGGCAGTCCGAATACTGGGTGCTCCGCGATTCGCGCGTCGGCAGCAAGGTGATGCAGGGCATCACGACGGAGCTCACCGGCGAGGCCAGCTTCACGAGCGTGGCGCACGCCGGCGCGCGCCGGAGCCATCCCTTCGCGGCCATGTTCGACCGGGAGGGCGTGCCGCAGTGGGAGGACCTGGCCGGCTACCTCACCGTCCTGGACGCGCGCCCGGCCACCATCAACCTCGGGACCTTCATCAGCGCGGGCGGCGTCCGCGAGTCGATCGTCGGCCGCGAGGACCGGGCCGCCACGCCCGACGACCTGCGGCGCATGGAGGCGCAGGTGGCGTCGGCGATGGAGGCGGGCGCCTTCGGCCTGTCCACGTCGCTGCAGTACGTCCCCGACCGGTTCGCCCGGACCGATGAACTGGTGGCCCTGGCGCGCGTGGCCGGGCGCTACGGCGGCAGCTACATCACCCACCAGCGCTCGGAAGCCGACGCCATCGACGAGAGCCTCGACGAGGTGTTCCGGATCGCGCGCGAGGCCGGCGTGCCCGCCACGATCCATCACCTGAAGACGGCCTACTCGCAGAACTGGGGCCGGATGCCGGCGGTGCTCGCGCGCATCGAGCAGGCGCGGCGCGACGGCCTGGACATCGCCGCGGACCAGTACCCCTACGTTGCCGGCAGCAACCCGCTCGACGCGAGCCTGCCGGTGTGGGCGCGCGAGGGCGGGCGGGACGCGATGGTGGCGCGCCTGACGGACCCGGCGACGCGCGCGCGGATCCGGACGGAGATCCTGACGCCCTCCGCGGCCTGGGAGAACCAGTACCTGGGCTCGGGCGGCGCCGAGGGCATCCTGGTGTCGGCCGTCACCCGGGCGGAGTTGAAGCGCTTCCAGGGACGGACCCTGGCCGACATCGCGGCAGCGGAGCACACGGACCCGATCGACGTCCTGATGGACCTCATCGCCGGGGACGACACGACCGGCAGCGGCGTGATGTTCTTCATGCGGGAAGACGACGTCCGGGCGGCGCTTCGTCATCCGCTCGTCATGCTGGGGACGGACTCGGGCGGCATGGCGCCCGACAGCGGCCCGCCGACGGCCGGCGTGCACCCGCGGGCCTGGGGATCGGCCGCCCGCATCCTCGCCAAGTACGTGCGCGAGGAGCGCCTCCTCACGCTCGAGGAAGCCGTCCGGAAGATGACGTCGCAGCCGGCGCAGCGCATGGGGCTCTGGGACCGGGGCCTCGTGCGTCCGGGCGTGCTCGCCGACCTGGTGGTCTTCGATCCCGCCACCATCCAGGACCGCGCCACCTTCGCCGAGCCCCGCCAGTACGCGACGGGCGTCCGCTACGTCGTCGTGAACGGCGGCCTCGTGGTCGACCGCGGCCAGCTGACGGCGGCCCGCCCGGGCCGTGCGCTTCGCGGCCCCGGGGCCAGATCGCGGACGGCCCGCCGCGCCGCGGGCGTCTGATCGTCGGGCGCGACGGCGCGTGACGATCGTCGTCGTGACACTTGGGGACATCCGGCGGGCACGGCGGCGGCCGCGGAGGCGCGCACGACGGGCGTCATACAATGTCGATGGACGCGCCGTGCACGACGGCCCGTCGCGCGGCTCACTGGGTCCGACATGAAGAAGGCCATCGTCGCACTGGTGCTCATCGCCGCCGCCGGCGCCGTCGCCGCCGCGGTGTACCGCCAGCGCGGCGGCCCCGAGGTGACGGCCACGACCGCCCCCATCACGCGCGGCGAGATCATCGACACGGTCGGCGCGACCGGCGCGCTCCAGGCGGTCACCACGGTCCTCGTCGGCAGCCAGGTGTCGGGCAACATCAGCTGGCTGGGCGCCGACTTCAACAGCATCGTCAAGCGCGGGCAGGTCATCGCGCGCCTCGACCCGTCGCTCTTCGACGCCCAGCTGCAGCAGGTCGAGGCCAACCTCAGCCAGACGCGGGCGAATCTCGTCAAGGCCCAGAGCGACCTGGATCGCGCCCGGGTGCAGCTGGTGGACGCGCAGCAGAAGTACGCGCGGGCCGACGAGCTGGCCTCGCGCAAGCTGCTGCCGCAGAGCGAGCTGGATGCCGCCAAGATCGCGGTGGACACGGCGCAGGCGGCCGTCGCGTCCCAGCAGGCCACCGTGACGCAGGTGCAGGCGGCCGTGCGTCAGTCCGAGGCCTCCGTGAACCAGGCCCGCGTGAACCGCGAGCACACGGTGATCGAGGCGCCCATCGACGGCATCGTCACCCAGCGCAACGTCGACGTCGGCCAGACCGTGGCCGCCAGCATGCAGGCGCCGACGCTCTTCATGATCGCGGCCGACCTCAAGCAGATGCAGGTGCTGGCCAGCGTGGACGAGGCCGACGTGGGGCGCATCCGGCCCAACCAGCACGTGACGTTCCGTGTCGATGCCTATCCGACCGAGACGTTCGAAGGGACCGTGGCCCAGGTGCGGCTGCAGCCCACGGTCGTGCAGAACGTGACCACCTACGGCACGCTCATCACCGCGCCGAATCCCGACTTGAAGCTCAAGCCGGGCATGACGGCCACCGTGAAGATCGAGGTGGCGCGGCGCACCGGCGTGCTGCGCGTGTCGAACCTCGCGCTCAGGTTCCGGCCCACGAGCGAGATGTTCGCGGCGCTCGGCCAGCAGCCGCCCGCCGACCTCACACCCGGGGCCGGTCGTGGCGCCCGGAATGGCCAGGGCAGCCGGACCGACCCGTCGGAAGGCGCTGACGCGCCCCCCACGCCCGCCGGCTCACCTGCGGCTGCTGGAGCGACCCGCCCGGCACCAGGTCCGGACCGACCCGCGGCGGGTCAGACCCCGTCGGCCGACGCGGCCGCCGGCGCAGGCCGGCGGCCTGGTGGTCCAGGCGGCGATGCGGCCGCGGCCGACAGGCAGGCGCGCCTGCGGGACCGCATGGCGAACATGTCGCCCGAGGAGCGGGAGCAGTTCCTGGCGCGCCGACAGGCCCGGAGCCAGGACGCCGGTGCGGCTGGGGCCGGGGCGGCGCCTCGACGGGCCCGCCCTGCGGGCACCGGGACGCCGGACGCGGCGTCGTCGGCGGCGCAGACGATCGACGAGCTCTTCGCCCCGCTGCCGCCGATCGAGTCACGAGGCCGGCTCTGGATCTTCTCCAATCGCGAGCTCAAGCCCGTGAACGTCCGGCTGGGGGTGACCGACGGCTCCTTCACCGAGCTGCTCGGCGGCGGGCTGGAGGAGAACATGGAGGTGGTCACCGGCCTCACCGGCGTCGCCTCCGCGCGCGCCACGCCGGCCCCCGGCGGCACGGCGAACCCGCTGATGCCCGGACGCGGCCGCGGGCCGCGCTGACATGGCGCCGGCGGTCATCGCGACGAGCGACCTCGTCAAGACCTACGCCGTGGGCGACCACAAGGTCCGGGCCCTGCGCGGCGTGACGATCGAGGTGGGGCGGGGCGAGTTCGTGGCGGTGACGGGACCGTCGGGGTCGGGCAAGTCCACGTTCATGCACATCATCGGCTGCCTGGATCGCCCGACCTCCGGCCACTACTTCCTCGACGGCCCGGATGTGTCGCAGATGTCGCGCAACCAGCTCGCCGAGGTCAGGAACCGCAAGATCGGCTTCGTCTTCCAGGGCTTCAACCTGCTGACGCGCACCTCGGCCATGGACAACGTGGAACTGCCGCTCCTGTACGCGGGCTCCTCGACGACCACGGCCGGCCGCCGCGCGCTCGCCAGGGAGATGCTGGAAGCGGTGGGTCTCGGCGAGCGGCTCGACCACTATCCCAACCAGCTCTCGGGCGGTCAGCAGCAGCGCGTGGCCATCGCCCGGGCGCTCGTCAACGCGCCGTCGATCCTGCTGGCCGACGAGCCCACGGGCAATCTCGACACGCGGACCAGCATCGAGATCATGGGGCTCTTCCAGCGCCTCAACGCCGAGCGCCAGATCACGGTGCTCGTCATCACCCACGAGCCCGACATCGCGGAGTACGCCACCCGCGTCGTGGCGTTTCGCGACGGCCACGTCGTGGCCGACCGCCCCGTGGCGCATCGCCGGGACGCGGCCGACGAGCTGGCCCGGCTTCCCCCGGACGACGAGGAGGCGGTCTGAGCATGTCGTTCCTGATGGTGTTCCGCGTGGCGATCAAGGCCCTGGCCCGCAACAAGATGCGGACCGCGCTCACGATGCTCGGGATGATCATCGGCGTGTCGGCCGTGATCACGATGGTGGCGCTCGGGACCGGCGCGCAGTCGTCGATCGAATCGCAGATCAGCGCCGCCGGCACCAACATGATCATGGTCAACGCCGGCAACTTCCAGCAGGGCGGCGTGCGCCTCGGCCAGGGCAACGCCAGCACGCTGACGCCGGAGGACGCCGACGCCATCCGCGACGTGCCGGGCGTTCAATACCTGGCGGCCGGCGTCAACACCCGCGCGCAGATCGTGGCGGGCAATCTCAACTGGGGGACCCAGGTGCAGGGCACCGACGTGGACCTGCCGCTCATCCGATCGTGGCCCGAGGTCTACGGCCGCTTCTTCGCCCCGGTGGACGTGGCCACGGCGTCGAAGGTCGCCGTGCTCGGCTCGGTCGTCAGCGAACAGCTGTTCGGGGCCGGCGTCGATCCCACCGGCGAGGTGATCCGCGTCAACAACCAGCCGTTCACGGTCGTCGGGGTCATGTCGAGCAAGGGCCAGTCCGGCATGGGCCAGGACCAGGACGACGTCGTCTACGTCCCGTACACCACCGTCATGAAGAAGCTGCGCGGGATCACGTTCATCCAGAACGTGACCGTGTCGGCCGCATCGGCCGCGGACACACCCGCCACCGCCGAGCGCATCGCGGCCGTGCTCCGCCTGCGCCACCGGATCCAGCCCGGCGACGCCGACGACTTCATGGTGCGCACGCTCGAGGAGATGGCGAGCGTGCGCGTCCAGGCCACCGAGACCATGACGGGACTCCTGGCCGGCATCGCCGGCGTGTCGCTCCTGGTGGGCGGCATCGGCATCATGAACATCATGCTGGTCTCGGTCACGGAGCGGACGCGTGAGATCGGCCTGCGCATGGCGGTCGGCGCGAAGGGCCGCGACGTCCTCCTGCAGTTCCTGGTCGAGGCGGTCGTGCTGAGCGCGATCGGCGGCGGCATCGGCATCGCGCTCGGGCTCGGCGTGGCCCGCGGCATCACCGCGTGGATGACGTGGCCCACGTCGGTCACCGCCGGCGCCGTCGGCGTGGCCTTCGCGTTCGCGGCCATGACGGGCGTGTTCTTCGGCTTCTATCCGGCCCGGAAGGCCGCCGGGCTCGATCCCATCGACGCGCTGCGCTTCGAGTAGCGCGTCGGGAAGCCGCCGTGCGCGGGGGCAGGCCGTGGGCCGTCGGGCCGCCGCTCAGCGGATCCCGCCGGCCGCCGCGCGGTACTCGGCCGCGCGCTCGGGCCGGCCCGTGCGGCCGTAGAGCTCGACGAGCGTCGCCGCGTTGTCCCGGAGGTCGTCGGGCGACCGCGCCGGCGCGCCTTCCAGATGGCGCCGCGCGTCGAGCAGCGCGGTCTCGGCGGCGTCGTAGCGCCCCTGGTCGCTGAGGGCTTCGCCCAGCCGCGTCTCGATGCGGCCGACGGGCCAGTCGTCGATGGCCAGCATCCGCCGGCGGCTCGGCATGATCTCGGGCGCGAGGCCGCGGATGCGCAGGGCGTCGCGCAGCAGTGCCTCGGCGGCCTCGGGATTCCGCCGCGCCAGGTGGATCGTGGCCAGGTTGGCCGCGTAGACGGCCACGAGCTGGTGGTTCTGGCCCAGCGAGGTGCGCACGATCTCGAGCGCACGGTTCAGCGCGTCGGCCGCCTCGTCGTAGCGGCGCTGGGCGATCAGCAGGTGCGCGAGGCTGTTGAGCGAGGTGGCCACGGCGGGGTGCGCGTCGCCGAGCGCCTCGCGGTGGATGTCCATCGCCTGGCGGAAGAGCGTCTCGGCCCGACGGACGTCGCCGCGGGTCGCGGCCACGAGCCCGAGGTCGTGCAGCGTCGTGCCCGTGTTGGCGTGGCGCTCGCCGCGGGTGCGGCGGTTGATCTCCAGGGACTGGGTGAGCAGCGCCTCCGCGCCGTCGAGGTCGCCCTTCAGCCGGAGCACCGAGGCCAGGTCGCTCAGGCTGACGGCCGTCTCGCGATCACCCGGGCCGAGCACGCGGGTCCGGATGTCCAGGGCCTCGCGCTGGAGGGGCTCGGCCCGGTCGTTCAGCCCGCGGTCCTGGAACACGCGGCCCAGCTCCACCATCGACACCGCCACGTCGGCGTGATCGGTGCCGAGCAGGTGGCGGCGCATCGCCAGCGCGCGCTCCAGGCTGCGGGTCGCGGCGACGTAGTCGCCCGTCTCGGTCAGGAGCGCTCCCAGGTCGTTCAGCGTGGCCGCGAGCTTCAGGTGTTCGGGCCCGTAGGCCTGCTCGCCGCTCGCCAGGGCCTGCTCCAGGAGGGCCTTGGCCCGATCGTAGGCGCCGAAGCGGCGGTACAGCCGCCCGAGCACCGTGAGGATCTCGGCCTGGGCCTCCGGCTGCGCCACCAGGCCCTTCTGCGCCTGCTCCGCGCCGGCGTCGATCAGCCCGCGCACCGTCAGCGGCTCGCCCGTGGCCCGGTTGCTGATGGGATCGGCGCCCATCAGGAGGCCGGTGAGCGCCTCGCTGACCTTCGACGCCCGGTCCGCCTCGCGCTGCGCCCGGTCGCGTTCGGCGGCGAGCCGTGCCGTGTAGAAGGCGACCAGGCCGATCAGCAGCACGACCGTCGTGCCGACGGCGGCGACGCCCCGGGTGTGGCGGCCCACGAACTTCGCGATCCGGTACCGGACGGTGTCGGGACGCGCCGCGATGGGTTCCCGGTCCAGGTGCCGGCGGATGTCGTCGGCCAGGGCCGCGGCCGACGGATAGCGCTCCCGCGGATCCTTCTTGAGCGCCGTCGCCAGGATCGTGTCGAGGTCGCCCCGAAGCGCCCGGCCGAGGCGCTGCGGGGTGGATCCGCACTGCAGCGCGTGCCGCAGCTGCAGGTCGGGCGCGTCGGACCTCCCGGCGACGGCGTCGGAGGCCCGCCTGGGCTCGTCCTCGGTCACGGCCTTGACCAGCGCGGCGGGCGACCGGACCGCCGCCCCCGCCGGATGCTGGCCCGTCAGCAGCACGTACAGCAGGACGCCCAGCGCATAGACGTCGGTCGCCGTCGTGATCTGCCCCCGCCGCAGTTGCTCGGGTGCCGCGAACTGCGGGGTCATCGCGACCCCGGCCTCGCGTGTGAGCGGCGTGGAGCCGGATGCCGGGGTGCCCGTGACGGGTGTGTCCGCCCAGTCGCCGTCGTCCTCGATCAGTTTGGCGATGCCGAAGTCGAGGAGCTTCACCTGGCCCGAGGCGTTGACCAGCACGTTGCTGGGCTTCAGGTCGCGATGGACGATCAGGTTCGCGTGGGCGTGCGCCACCGCCGACACGACCTCCAGGAACAGGGCGAGCCGCGCCTCCACGTCGAGGGCGTGCGCGGCGCAGTAGGCGTCGATGTGCGTGCCCTCGACGAGCTCGATCACGAGGTACGGCTGGCCGCGCGAGGTCACGCCGGCGTCGATCAGGTGCGCGATGTGGGGGTGGGTGAGGCGCGCGAGGATCGTGCCCTCGCGGCGGAAGCGGCCCTCGATGGCGCGACCGACGAGCGAGGCGTTCAGGAGCTTCACGGCCGCGCGGCCCTCGAAGCGCCCGTCGCAGCGCTCGGCCAGCCACACGCTGCCCATGCCGCCGTGCCCCAGCACCGACAGCAGGCGATAGGCCCCCACCACCTGGCCTTCGAGCGCCGGCGGCGCCGCGGGCGGACGGAGGCCTTCCGCGACGCCGCCCTCGAGGTACCTCGACGCCAGCGCGACGTCGTGTTCGGCCAGGAACTCGCGCAGGTCGTCCGCGAGAGCGGGGTCGGCCGCCGCAATCGACGCGAGCCACGCCGGGCGCGCCTCGGTGGCGAGATCCAGCGCCTCGTCGAGGTAGGGGCTGAGGGCGCGCCAGCGCTCGGGATCCACGGCGGACATGTCGGGGACTGGCCGAATCATATGGCAGGGCGGGAGGAGCGCGCGTCCGGTCCGGAGCCGCGGCCTCGGCGCGTCGGCGGCGGTGCCGGGGCCGGCCGTGCGGGACCACGACCCTGGGCCCGTCCCGCGTCAGGCGCGCGGCGGCAGCAGGGCCAGGACGTCGTTGGCCTCGAACGCCGCGGCCAGCCGATCGAAGACGGCGTAGACGAACGTCACGCCCGTGGCGGACTCGCGTGCCGCGAACGCGGAGAGGTCGAGCGCGGAGGTCGCGATCACGTTCGTCAGCAGGCTGCCCGTGAGGCCGAGCCTGACGTCGCGGACGCACTGCTCGTAGGGGTAGTCGTCCACGCCGTGCGAGCGGAGCCGCGCGTGGTAGCGATCCACCAGCCGGGTCTGGTGTGCCGCGCGGTCCGCCCTCGTCAGGCCCATGGCGAGGATGCGGGCCACGTCGTCGGCGCCGGTGCCCACCGACACGGTCTGCCAGTCGAACACGGCGAACCGGCCTCCGCGCCCGGAGGGGAAGAACATCTGCTGCGGGTGGAAGTCGCGGTGGACGAGCGTCGGCGCCTGCGGCAGCCGCGCCGCGACGAACGCGGGCCAGCCCTCGAAGATGCGATCGCAGGCCTCGGCCAGGATAGGCGGGAACGCCGGTCCCAGCCCCTGCCTGACCGCGGTCGCGGCGTGCGCGTAGGTCAGGGGCAGGGCCGCGGCGCGCGCCTCGAAGGCCGGGCCGTGCGGATAGACCAGCCAG
Organism: Vicinamibacterales bacterium; assembly: GCA_041394705.1. Taxonomy (GTDB): domain Bacteria; phylum Acidobacteriota; class Vicinamibacteria; order Vicinamibacterales; family UBA2999; genus CADEFD01. The sequence continues at coordinate 266,937 of JAWKHS010000010.1, read as the reverse complement.
TCGAGCGTGCGGAGGCGCGGGTGGCGCCACCATCGGCCGTGCAGGCCGGCCACGTGGTCGATCGCCGTCTCCACGTCGGCCACCTCGGGGCACAGCGGATCGCCGGCCCTCCCGTCCTGCAGGTCCTCGAGCACGATGGCGAAGTGTCCCGACGCGTCGTCGATCGCGGCGTGGTGGCAGCGTGGCGTCGGGATGCCGGCGTCGCGCGCGAGGTCGCGGTAGAAGCCCACCTCCGCGCGGTAGAGGCCGAAGCGGTGCATCACGCCGCGCATGGGCGGATGCCGCGCCGCGAACTTCACGACGACCGTCGCCGGTTGCCCCGACGTCTGGCGGTCGTAGTCCAGCCACACGCGGACGACCAGCGCGGCGCCGCCCTGCGCGGCCACCGGCTCCCATCGGCAGCCGATGACGTGGAGGTGGGCGAGGCCCGTCGAGGCGCGAAGGACGTCGGTCAGCCACGCCGCCGTGAGCTGCGCCGGTTCGGTGGGGAAGGGAGGCGTTCCTGCACGCCACGCCGCGGCGACTCGCCGGACCGCGGAATCACGGCGCAACCGTCCCCGGGTCGTGCCTGGCCGATCGACGACGGCCGGTCGTCATTGCGCGTCGTGGAAGATCACGCCCAGCGTCAAGCGCGTGCCCGACCGGACACGGCTGACGCCGTGGCGCACCTGCGCGGTAGAAGCCGCGTGCGCCGCGCGGGCCGGAGGCGGGTGGTGAAGATGACGGCGTCGCCCTTCCGGGGCACCAGCACTTCGCCCGCCGACTGCGCGCGCGGGCGCTGTTCCCGAGCAGGAACTCGCCGCCCGTGTCCTCCGCGCCGGGTTCCGACAGGAAGATCGCCACGCAGCGGGAAGGCGACCTCGCCGTAGAGATCCTGGTGCAGGCAGTTGTAGTCGCCGGCGCGGTGCTTTGAGGAGCAGGGGCGTGGGCTTGCGCTGCCCGAGGGCGGCGCAGCGCGCGAGGAGGCATGCGTGGCCGGTACCGCGTCTCGTCGCCGAGCGCGTCCATCCAGGCATTGGCGACCGCCGCCAGGCGGGCGTAGCACGCCGTCCGGCACGCCTCCACGAGCGGCGGCAGGGACGGGCGAATGGCGTAGCATCGCCCTGGCCGAAGCGGTAGCGCGCCATGTCGACGTGGGAACGGAACCGCGCGTCGTCGTCGTACCAGGCGCTGACCCGTCACCAGTCGGCAGCGTCAGGACCGCCGGCGCCAGGTGGGCGCCCCGGTCCCACAGATCACGTTCGGCGGCGGTCCAGTCGATGCAGGCGCTCGGGTCGGTGGTCCGCCCCGACCGTAGCGCGCCTTCCGCGGACCGCGCGATCCGCCGGTGTGCACGCAGGAGTGCGGCCCGACCGCGCGCTAGCGTCGGTCGTGGCGTGCCTCGACGGACGCCGCGGCCGGGAAGGCCATGGCCCGCATCAGCGCGGCGAAGCGCGGCGCGCGGCGCAGCCGGTCCCACGGGATCCGCCAGGAGGTCGCGGAGCATCGTGTCGGACCTTTGGTACCCAGCTCCAGCCGTGCCAGGGCGTGCTCGCCGCGGCCGATCCGCAGAGGACGAGGGCCGGAAAATACCAGGACGTAGCGGCCGGCCGCACAGTCGTCCAGTTCGGCTGAGGCAGGCCCTGGCCTGTCGCCGCAGCTGGCGCGGCCGAAGGCGGCCGAGATAGCCCAGCAGCCGCGAGCTCCTGCCCGACAGCGCCAGGGGCGCGGCCGAGCGCGTCGACTTGGCCTCGTCGAACGCTCGAGCTCCACGAGCGCCTGCCCAGGAACCACCACGCCACGTGGAAGTCGGGCGCCTGGTTCAGGACTCCCGGTAGAAGACGGGATCGCCTCCTCCGAATCGGCGCGCGAAATACCGCATCCAGCCTTGCACCGACGGCACGAGCAGCGAGGCGGATCGAGCGCGGCCGCGCAGTCGAGCAGCGCGAACGACCGTCGAAGCGACCGATCACGCCCAGGTATAGCCCAGTCCAGTAGACGGTGTCGGAGACTGCGGATTGAGCGCCAGGGCGCGCTCATCTCGGCGATGGCGTCGTCCCAGGCGAACGCGAACTGCCAGTGGAGGAAGGCCAGGGCCCGGTGCGCTGTCGGCGGACTCAGGGGTCGATGGCAGCGCACGGTCGATCGCCCCGAGCGCCCGCGTCCGCACCTCGTCGGCCGGGGGCACGATGCCGTAGTTGGCCAGCATGCCGAGCGACTCGGCGAGCCCGACATGCGCCGGGGCGAAGGTCAGGTCGTGTTCCAGGGCCTCCTCGTAGAGCTTCACCGCGTCCCGGAAGCCGGCCTCCATGCGCTGGTGTCCCCTTCTGACGGGCTTTCAGGCACGGAATCAGGGTGTCGGGCGCCACGGCACGCGGGACGCGCGTGGCCCAGTTCGAGGGCCAGCGACTGCGCCATCCAGGCGGCGACGTCGGCCTGCACGGACAGGGACTCGGTCGGCTCACGCTCGAAGGTCTCGACCCAGAGGGTCGCCTCGGTGGCGGCCTCCACGAGGGCGCGCGACGATCCGCACGCGATCGCCGTCGCGCCTGGCGCTGCCTTCCACGAGGTATCCACCGCCAGCGCGCGCCCGACCGTCCGCGCCCGTTCGGTCGTGCCCTTGCGAACCTGCATGGACGACCCTCGCGCGATGACGGCGAGGCGGCCGCGGCCGGCGGGCCAGTTGGGCGATGAGCCCTCGGTGAGGCCGTCGGTGAAGTAGTCGGGCGGCTGCGCCGCCAGAGGTCATGAAGGCTCCGCCAGTCTGGCGTGCCGTCCGCGATCCGGCGGCGGCCGGGCGCCGGGGCGGCGACGGGCGCCACGAAGGTAGCCAGGCGGGGCAGCGTCTGTTATGGCCGCTCGGCGTCGTCGCCGAGCGCCGTGCGAACGCTTCACGGCGGCGTTGAGGCTGTGCTCGAAGTCCACGAACGTGCCGTCCGGCCAGAGCCCCCGCTGCAGTTCCTCCCGGGTCACCACCTGTCCGGGCTGTGACAGCAGCGGCCCAACGCCGAACGGCTGTTCCTGCAGGCGGGTCGTCCTGGTATCCGCGCAGCTCGCGCGAGCGGGTGTCGAGGGTGAAGGGACCGAAGCGCACGGTGTCGGCGTCGTGCGAGGACATGGGCTCTGGGGCGCGGGCGGCGTCGGCAGACAGCGTGTCGTACCCCGGCATGCCTTGAAGAAACGAAAGCGCCGGCCCGTCACCTCGTGTCACCTCCGGTCACCGTCGTGTGACCGCCGGAGCCTTGAGCGGTCGGGCGGCACCGCGCACTCTGGGCGTCGCATCCGCGCACGCCGTCGACCACGACCGGTCGACGCTCACGCGATACCCGGAGGACCGCCATCATGCCCACACCCACCACGTGCCGTCGTCCGTCGATCCTGGGACCGTGCGCCGCCATTGCCGCCCTGGCGCTGTCGGTCGTCCCGCTCGCCGCGCAGGAGCATGGGGACGCGCACGGCCGCGACGCCGCTGCGCTCGTGCGTCTCGTGCGCGACGGCACCCGGCCCTACCTCGACGTGGACGCGGCGATCGCCGCCGGCTACGGTCCTTCCTCGGCTGCGTGAGCGGCCCGCAGGAAGGGCGATGGGCCTCCACTACGTGAATGGCGCCCTCGTGGCCGATGGCGCGCTCGATCCTCGGCGCCGGAAGCCCTCATAGCGAGATCGCCGGCGGCCGCGCCCGGCTGGTCGGCGTGGAGTTCATCGTGGACGCCGCCACCTGGCTCGCCCAGCACGGCAACCAACCCCCGGACTGGAGGGCCAGGCCTTCCAGTTCGTGGGCAGTCCAACCGGTACCCTGCCGGCGTTCTTCGAGCTGCACGTCTGGGCGTGGAAGGACAACCCCCGCGGCACGTTCGTGGACTGGAATCGCGGGTGCGCTGCGATCAGCCGTAGCCCCATCGAGGCCGTGGCGCGCACCACCGCCGACACGGAAGGAGCAGACCATGCCGAAGTTCGTGATCGAGCGGGACATCGCCGGAGCGGGCCGCCTGTCGCCCCAGGAACTGCAGGCCATCTCGCAGACGTCGTGCCGCGTCCTGACCGCGATGGGCCCCCGAATCCAGTGGATGCAGAGCTTCGTGACCGACGACGCCATCTACTGCGTGTACCGTCGCGCCCGACGAGGAGGCCGTGCGGGAGCACGCCCGGCGCGGCGGCTTCCGGCCAACCGCGTGTCGCAGGTGCGTGCCGTGATCGACCCGACCACCGCGGAGTAGACGGCCGCGCGCCGCGGTGGTCCGGGCCGCCCGCCACGCTCCACCGCGCGCGCCGACCGTCAGGGCTTGGTGCGGGTGACCACGGCGCCGCGTCGCGCCAGGCTGTCGAGGAAGACGCGCGAGGGCTCGTCGAGGGTCTCGGACTCCACGCGGATCTCGAGGGGCGGCTGTCGGTGCTCCAGGGCGGGGCCGCAGGCGCGCTCGAGGCGACGGAGGTCGGCGGCAACGAGGGGACCGACTACGGTGACGTGATGACGGCCGTCGATCACACGCACCTGGATGCGCGCCACGTCCCGTCGCTGGTGCAAATCCGGACCCGGACCGCGCGCAGGTCCCGTCGGAGGCATTCCCGCGCATCCAGGCCGTCCCGCCGCGGGCCGGCGCCGCGGACGGCCGCCGCCGCTGGCGAAGTCGCCGCCAGCCGACCGCGCTATTTCGTGGACGTCCGGTCCTGAGCGGCCGGCGGATGCCCAGTTTCTTCATCTTCGCGTGCAGGGTCGTCGGCTTCGTGCCCAGGCGTTCGGCCGCGCCGCCCCAGCCCGCTGATCTTCCAGCCCGCCGCATCGAGCGCGGCCCGGATGGCGCGGCGATCGGCTCTCGGCCAGCGTCGTGACGCCGCCCTCGTCGCGCGGCGCCAGCATGCGGTGGCGGGGCAGCCAGATGGCGTCGGCGGCGACGTCCGACCCCGGGGACAGGATCACGGCCCGCTCCATCACGTTCTGCAGTTCCCGTACGTTGCCCGGCCACGCATAGGCCAGGAGGCGTGTCTCCGCCGCCTTGCTGAGGCGCCGCGCCGGACGTCCCAGGCGCCGCGCGAAGTCGCGCAGGAAGTGCTGGGCGAGCAGCGCGATGTCGGAGGCGCGGTGCCGGAGCGGTGGGAGCTCGATGGGGAACACGCTCAGGCGGAAGTAGAGGTCGGCCCGGAACGCCCCGTCGTCGACGGCGTGCTCCAGGTCCCGGTTCGTCGCCGCCACCAGCCGGACGTCCACCGGAATCGACGACGTGCTGCCGACGCGCTCGACCTTCGAGTCCTGCAGCACGCGGAGCAGCTTGGCCTGCGCGTCCAGTGGCAGGTCGCCGACCTCGTCCAGGAACAGGGTGCCGCCGTCCGCGATCTCGAACTTGCCCGGCTTGCGGGCGATGGCGTTGGTGAAGGCGCCTTTCTCGTGGCCGAAGAGCTCGCTCTCCACGAGCGATTCCGGCAGCGCCGCGCAGTTCACGGCCACGAAGGGGCCCACCGCGCGCGGGCTCTGCTCGTGGATGCGCCGGGCGAGCAGCTCCTTCCCGGTTCCCGTCTCGCCGAGCAGCATCACGGTCGTGGCGCCCGCGGCCACGACGTCGGCCAGCCGCACCGTGTCGGCCCAGGCCGGGCAGTCGCCGATGAGTTCCGTCACCGGGCGCGCCGCGAGCACCTCTTCCTGAAGGTGCGCCACACGGCGCCGCAGGCCGCGCCGCTCCTCGAGCAGGGCGGTCAGGCGGAGCCGGTCGCGCTCGCTGGCCTCGTACAACTGGGCGTTGGCGACGGCCACGCCGGCCTGCGCCGCCAGGGCCTCGAGGCGGGCGATGTCCACGGGCTCCGGCGGATGTTCGCTGGAGAAGCGCGGCGTGTCGAGCCCGACCACGCCGAGGGTGCGGCCGTTCCCGATGAGCGGCACCGCGAAGGCCGAGCGCATGCCGGTCCGGTGCACGCGCGCGACGTCGAACCAGCGGTCGTCGTCGTCCGCCTGGGCCACGAAGACCACCCGCTGGCTCGTGAACGCCTTGCCCATGATGCCGGCGTCGGCCGGCATCGGCACGTCGCGGAACGCGTCGGCTCCGGGCCCACGGAACGCCGCCGGCCGGAGGACGTCCTCATCCTCGACGTGGAGCAGCACCCAGCTCGACGTCGCCCCGAAGACCTCCTGCACGGCGTCGAGGAGGGCCGTACACACGCTGGACACGTCGAGCCGCGAGGTCAGGGACCGTGCGGCGTCGATGAGGGCGGTCTCGATGGACCGCGCCGAGACGTCCAGCGTGAACTCCGCCATGTGGGTGCGGTAGCCGGGCCACGGCCACCGCCGCATCTTACCAAGTCGCCCCGGGCGCGCCAGGCCGAGTGCGCCGCGGTCCCGGCCGGCCTGCGGCGAGAGCCGCGCCGCGCGCCGGCTCGCGCCTGCTGGTCAGTGCTGGCGACATTTCGCCAGTCGGGTCGCCGCCGACCGCGCTTACCGCGGGGAATCGGCCGGAACCGACCCGAAACCCGGACCTCCCCGCCCGTCGGCAAGGGCTTTGCCCTGCACTTCTCCACCGATGCCCCGCTCGAGCGATCACCGGCCCGTCCAGCGCAGCCACAGCCACCCGTGGCCCGGCTCGCCCTATCCCCTCGGCGCGACGTGGGACGGGCTCGGCGTGAACTTCGCGCTCTTCTCGGCCAACGCCACGCGGGTCGACCTGTGCCTCTTCGACGCGCCGGATTCGGCGCAGGAGTCGCGGCGGGTCACGCTGCCCGAGCAGACGGCCATGGTCTGGCACGGCTACCTGCCCGACGTCCGCCCCGGGCAGCTCTACGGCTACCGCGTCTACGGACCGCACGAGCCCCGGCAGGGGCACCGGTTCAACCCCAACAAGGTCCTGCTCGATCCGTACGCCAAGGCGATCGGCCGGGTGGTGCAGTGGGGCGACTTCGAGATGTTCGGCTACCAGGCGGCCGCCGGCCAGGACGACCTGTCGTTCGACGTCCGCGACAACGCCGCGCTGGCGCCGCTGGCCGCCGTCATCGACTCCGCCTTCACGTGGGGGCCCGACCGGCCGCTCCGCACGCCTTGGCACAAGACCGTGATCTACGAGCTCCACGTGAAGGGCTTCACGGCGCGCCACCCTCGGATCCCCGAGGCCATCCGCGGCACCTACGAGGCGCTCACGACCGACGTCGCCCTCGACTACCTGACCCGGCTCGGCGTGACCGCGGTGGAGCTCCTGCCCGTCCACCACCACACGAACGACCGCCACCTCGTGGACCGCGGGCTCACGAACTACTGGGGCTACAACACGCTCAGCTTCCTGGCCCCCGACGTGCGCTACGCCTACCACCAGGGGCCGGCCGCGTCGGTGCTCGAGTTCAAGCGGATGGTGCGGGCGCTGCACGCCGCGGGCGTCGAGGTGATCCTCGACGTGGTCTACAACCACACCGCGGAGGGCAATCACCTCGGGCCCACGCTGTCCCTGCGCGGCATCGACAACGCCACCTATTACCGCCTGGCCCAGGACCGCCGGTACTACGTGGACTTCACCGGCTGCGGCAACACCCTGAACGTCACCGAGCCCCAGGTGCTGCAGCTCATCATGGACAGCCTGCGGTACTGGGTCCTCGAGATGCACGTGGACGGGTTCCGCTTCGACCTCGCGAGCGCGCTGGCGCGCGAACTGCACGACGTCGACCGGCTGGGCGCGTTCCTCGACATCATCCACCAGGACCCGGTGCTGTCCCAGGTCAAGCTCATCGCCGAGCCCTGGGACCTCGGCGCCGGCGGCTACCAGGTGGGGCAGTTCCCGGTGTTGTGGACGGAGTGGAACGGCCGGTACCGCGACACGATCCGCCGATTCTGGCGGGGCGATCCCGGCTCCACCTCGGAGATGGCGACCCGCCTCGCCGGCAGCAGCGATCTCTACGAACACAGCGGCCGGCGGCCGTACGCGAGCATCAACTTCGTCACCGCGCACGACGGCTTCACGCTGCGCGATCTCGTCAGCTACAACGAGAAGCACAACGAGGCGAATGGGGAGGACAACCGCGACGGCGAGAACCACAACCTGAGCTGGAACTGCGGGCACGAGGGCCCGACCGACGATCCCACCATCGCGACCCTGCGCGCGCGCCAGGTCCGGAACTTCCTGGCCACGCTGTTCCTGTCGCAGGGCGTGCCGATGCTCACGGGCGGCGACGAACTGGGCCGCTCGCAGCAGGGCAACAACAACGCCTACTGTCAGGACAACGAGCTGAGCTGGACCGACTGGACGCTCGACGACGAGGCGCGGTCGCTGCTCGCCTTCGCCACGCGTCTCATCCGGCTGCGCCGCGACGAGCCCGTGCTGCAGCGCCGCACCTTCTTCCAGGGGCGGGACATCCGCGGCGGCGGCGTGAAGGACATCGCCTGGCTCGAACCGGCCGGCGGCGAAGTGAACGACGCGGGATGGCACTCCGACATGCGGTGCTTCGGCATGCTGCTGCCGGGGAACGCCATCACCGAGACCGACGATCAGGGCCGCGCCATCCGCGGCGACACGCTCGTCGTCATGTACAACGCGGATCGGAGGCCCGCCCGTTCGTCCTGCCGCGGCTGGCCATGCGCTCGCTGTGGCGGCTGGAACTCGACACCGCCGACCCGGCCGCCCTGCCGGCCCGGTTCGACGGCGGCAGCAGCTATCACCTCGAGGGCCGTTCGGTGGCGGTCCTGCGGCTCGTGGGGCCGCGGGCGTCCGAGCGGCCCGGCGGGGAAGGAGGAGGCACCGACCATGCCCACTGAACGCCCGGTCCGTCGGACGACTCGCACGGCGACTTCCCCCCGGCGAACACGCACGACGATCGCGCCTCCGGACGACGGACGGCGCCGGGTGGTCGTGGAGGCGGTGCTGCCCGAGATCGACGGCGGGCGCTTCCCGATCAAGCGCACCGTCGGCGAGCAGGTGGTCGTGACCGCGCACGTGCACGCCGACGGTCACGACGTGCTCGCCGTGCGGCTGCAGCACCGCCCCGCCGGCGACCCCCCGGGCGGCTGGAGCGAGGTGCCCATGGTGCCGCTTGGCAACGACGAGTGGCAGGCCGTGTTCGTGGTCGACGCCCTGGGCGTGCACGAGTACACGGTGGACGCGTGGGTGGACCACTTCCTGTCGTGGCGGCGCGAGCTGGGGATCAAGCTGAAGGCCGGCGTGGACGTCTCCACCGAACTGCAGGAAGGCGCGTCCCTCGTGGCGGCCGCGGCCGTCCGGTCCGCGCCCTTGCCCGCGAAGACGCGCCGGAAGGCGGCCGCCGCGGGCGCCGCCGCGCCGGGGGCCGACGACCACGATCACCTCCGCGAGACCGCGCTGGTCCTGGCCGGCGACGCCGAGATCGCCGTCCGCGCCAACGCCGCGCTCGACGACCGGCTGCTCGACGCCATGCAGCGGCACGCCGATCGGCGCTACGCCTCCCGCTATCCGCGCGTCCTCCAGGTGACCGTGGACCGCGAGCGGGCCCGCTTCGGCGCGTGGTACGAGATGTTCCCGCGGTCGTGGGGGCCCACCGACGGGCGCAGCGCCACCTTCACGGAGGCCGCCCATCACCTGGCCAACGTGGCCGCGCTCGGCTTCGACGTGGTCTACCTTCCGCCGATCCACCCGATCGGCACGACCGCGCGGAAGGGCCGCGGCAACGCGCTGTCGGCCGCGCCGGGCGATCCGGGCAGCCCGTGGGCGATCGGCGGCAAGGAGGGCGGCCACATGGCCGTCGAGCCGTCGCTCGGCACGCTCGAGGACTTCGCGGCCTTCGTGGACACGGCCCGCCGCCTCGAGATGGAGGTCGCGCTCGACATCGCCTTCCAGTGCTCGCCCGATCACCCGTACGTCACCGAGCACCCGGAGTGGTTCAAGCACCGGCCCGACGGCACGATCAAGTACGCCGAGAACCCGCCCAAGCGCTACCAGGACATCTACCCGTTCGACTTCGAGTCGGAGGCCTGGTGGGAGCTCTGGAACGAGCTGACCCGGGTGGTGGAGTTCTGGGTGGGGCACGGCGTCAAGATCTTCCGCGTCGACAACCCGCACACCAAGCCCTTCGCCTTCTGGGAGTACCTGATCGCCCGCGTGCGCGGGGCCCATCCCGACGTCATCTTCCTGTCCGAGGCGTTCACGCGGCCGAAGGTGATGGGGTACCTCGCCAAGCTCGGCTTCACGCAGTCCTACTCGTACTTCACCTGGCGCAACACGCGCGCCGAGATCGAGGAGTACTTCACCGAGCTGAGCGGGACCCGTCTGGCCGAGTACCTGCGCCCGAATCTCTTCGCGAACACGCCAGACATCCTCCACCGTTTCCTGCAGGAGGGCGGTCCGCCGGCGTTCCGGATCCGGCTGCTCCTGGCCGCCACCCTCGGTCCCAGCTACGGCATCTACAGCGGCTTCGAGCTGTGCGAGGGCCGCGCGGTCCCGGGCTCCGAGGAGTACCTCGACTCGGAGAAGTACCAGATCCGCCGGTGGGACTGGGACCGGCCCGAGCACATCAAGGACCTCATCGCGGCCGTGAACCGGCTGCGGCGCGAGCATCCCGCGCTGCAGTACGCCCGCGGGCTCGAGTTCCACCCCACGGACAACCCCGAGATCGTCGCCTATACCCGCCACTCGCCCGACGGCGCCAGCCGCCTGCTGGTGGTCGTCAACCTCGATCCCCGGAACGTGCAGCACGGGTGGCTCGCCATGCCCCCCGAGGCGCTGGGGGTCAGCCCCGCCGCGGCGGCGTTCAACGTGCGCGACCTGTTGTCCGAGCAGACGTTCACCTGGAGCGGCGGCCGCCACTACGTCCGCCTCGACCCGGCGCTGCCCGGCCACGTCATGGTGGCGGTGCCATGAGCGATCCCACGCCGCGCCTGAGCGCGTTCGATCTGCACCTGCTGGCCGAGGGCCGGCACTACCGGAGCTTCGACCGGCTCGGGGCTCACGTCGCCGAGGTGGACGGTGTCGCGGGCGTGCGCTTTGCCGTCTGGGCGCCCAACGCCGAGCGCGTGGACGTCATCGGAGATTTCAACGAGTGGCGCGCCGGGGCCACGCCGCTCGAGGGTCGGGCGGGCGTGGGCGTCTGGGAGGCGTTCGTGCCAGGCGTGGCGCCCGGCGCCCTCTACAAGTACCGTGTCACGTCGCGGTGGCACGGCTACGTGTCGGATCGCGCCGACCCGTACGGGTTCGCCGCCGAAATCCGTCCCGAGACCGCGTCGAAGGTCGTGGATCTGGACGGCTACGAGTGGCACGACGCCGACTGGCTGGCGCGCCGGCGGGACCAGAACCCGCTGACGGCGCCGATCTCGATCTACGAAGTGCACCTCGGATCGTGGCGGCGCGCGGGCGAGGGCAACCGCTGGCTCACCTACCGGGAGCTCGCCGACGCCCTCACGGCCTACGTGACCGACATGGGGTACACCCACGTCGAGCTCCTGCCCGTGATGGAGCACCCCTTCGACGGCTCGTGGGGCTACCAGACGGTCGGCTACTACGCGCCGACGAGCCGCTTCGGCTCGCCGCACGAGTTCATGTACCTCGTCGACCGGCTGCACCAGGCCGGCATCGGCGTGCTGCTCGACTGGGTGCCTGCCCATTTCCCGACCGACGGCCACGGCCTCGGCTACTTCGACGGCACGCACCTCTACGAGCACGCCGATCCGCGCCAGGGCCACCATCCCGACTGGGGCACGCTGGTCTTCAACTACGGCCGCGTGGAGGTCCGCAACTTCCTCATCAGCAACGCCCTCTTCTGGCTCGAGCGGTACCATGCCGACGGCCTGCGCGTCGACGCCGTGGCGTCGATGCTCTACCTCGACTATGGCCGGCAGAGCGGCGCGTGGGTGCCCAACACGTTCGGCGGGCGCGAGAACCTCGAAGCGGTGGACTTCCTGCGGGAGCTGAACGCCGTCGTGCACGAGGCACAGCCGGGGGTCGTGATGGCGGCCGAAGAGTCCACGGCGTGGCCGATGGTGTCGAGGCCGACCTACCTCGGCGGTTTGGGCTTCGGGCTGAAGTGGAACATGGGCTGGATGCACGACATGCTCGACTACATGGGCCACGATCCCGTGCACCGCAGCTATCATCACCAGCGGCTGACCTTCAGCCTCCTCTATGCCTTCGCCGAGAACTTCATCCTGCCCTTCTCCCACGACGAGGTCGTGCACGGCAAGGGATCGATGCTCCGGAAGATGCCGGGCGACGACTGGCAGCAGTTCGCGAACCTCAGGCTGCTGTATGGCTACCAATACGGGCATCCCGGCAAGAAGCTGACGTTCATGGGCAACGAGTTCGGCCAGCGCGCCGAGTGGAACCACGACGCGTCGCTCGACTGGCACCTCATGGCCGAGCCGCGCCATGCCGGCCTCGTGCGATGGGTGCGCGACCTGAACCGGCTCTACCGCGAGCGCCCGGCGCTGTACCTGCGCGACGTCGAGTCGAGCGGCTTCGAGTGGATCGACTGCAACGACCACGAACGGAGCCTCGTCAGCTTCGTGCGCCGCGGCCGGGACGACGGCGACCTGGTCCTGTTCGTCTGCAATTTCACGCCCGTGCCCCGCCCCGATGAGCTCGTCGGGGTGCCGGTGGGCGGCTACTGGCGCGAGCTGCTGAACAGCGACGCGCACGAGTACGGCGGCAGCGGCCTCGGCAACGCCGGCGGCGTGACGGCCGAGGCCGAAGGGCACCACGGCCGGCCGCACCGGGTGCGCCTCACGGTGCCGCCGCTGGGCATGGTCGTGCTCGCGCCGGAGGCACGCCCATCGTGAGCGCGCCGTCGGCCGATCCGCTCTGGTACAAGGACGCGGTCTTCTACCAGCTCCACGTGAAGACCTTCTGCGACAGCGACGCCGACGGCGTCGGTGACTTCCGGGGCCTGACCGGCAAGCTGGACTACCTGCGCGATCTCGGCGTGGACTGCCTGTGGCTGCTGCCCACGTTCCCGTCGCCCTTCAGGGACGACGGCTACGACATCCAGGACTACTACAACATCCATCCCGGGTACGGGTCGATCGACGATTTCCGGGCGTTCGTCGCCGCCGCGCACGAGCGCGGCCTGAAGGTGATCACCGAGCTCGTGACGAACCACACGTCCGACCGGCACCAGTGGTTCCAGGAGGCGCGCAGCTCGGTCGACAACCCGCGCCGCGACTGGTACGTGTGGAGCGACACGGACGAGCGCTACCAGGGCGTCCGCATCATCTTCCTCGACACCGAGACGTCCAACTGGGCGTGGGACCCCGTCTCCAAGGCCTACTACTGGCACCGCTTCTTCAGCCACCAGCCGGACCTGAACTACGACAACCCGGCGGTGCGCGAGGAGATGTGGAACGTCATGAAGTTCTGGCTCGACATGGGCGTGGACGGCTTCCGCGTGGACGCGGTGCCGTACCTCATCGAGCGCGAGGGCACCAACTGCGAGAACCTGCCCGAGACGCACGAGGTGCTCAAGTACCTGCGGCGTCAGCTGGACGAACACTACACCGGCAAGGTGCTCCTCGCCGAGGCGAACCAGTGGCCCGAGGACGTGCGGCCGTACTTCGGCGACGGCGACGAGTTCCACATGGCCTTCCACTTCCCGCTGATGCCGCGCATGTTCATGGCGCTCCGGCTCGAGGATCGGAAGCCCATCGTCGAGATCCTCGACCGCACGCCCGACCTGCCCGACATCTGCCAGTGGGGCATCTTCCTGCGGAACCACGACGAGCTGACGCTGGAGATGGTCACGGCCGAGGAGCGCGACTACATGTACGACGAGTACGCGCGCGACCCGGTGGCCCGCCTGAACCTCGGCATCCGCCGCCGCCTGGCGCCGCTGCTCGACGGCGATCGCCGGCGCGTCGAGCTCATGAACGGCCTCCTGATGTCGCTGCCGGGCAGCCCGATCGTCTACTACGGCGACGAGATCGGGATGGGCGACAACATCTACCTCGGCGACCGGAACGGCGTCAGGACGCCGATGCAGTGGAACGGCGGCTGGAATGCCGGCTTCTCGGCGGCCGATCCGGAGCGGCTGGCCTTCGCCCTCATCTCCAACCCGCTCTACGGCTACCAGGCCGTGAACGTGACGGCGCAGGAGCGCAGCCCGCACTCGCTGCTGAACTGGATGAAGCGCCTCATCCAGGTGCGCAAGTCCTCGCGGGTGTTCAGCCGCGGCGCGATCACGTTCCTCAGTCCGACGAACCACCGCGTGCTCGCGTACCTGCGGACGTTCGAACGCGAACAGGTGCTCGTCGTGAACAACCTCGCCGGCAGCGTCCAGGCCGTCGAGCTCGACCTCAGGTCGCTCGAGGGGCTCGTGCCCGTCGAGATGTTCGGCAACAGCGTGTTCCCCCGGATCGGCGATCTGCCGTACCTGCTCACGCTCGGGCCGTACGACTTCTACTGGTTCAGGCTGCGCCGGGTGTAGGCGGGCGGCGGCGGCGGAGGAGGCGAGTGGCGGAAGCCAAGATCATCCCGGACGACCTGCTCCGGCAGATCATCGGCGTGGGGCAGGTGGACGTCCTCCTCGGACTGGCCACGAGCGACCACGCGTCGACGGTCGGTCCGCTCGTGACCGCGGCGCGGGCCGGCCTGCAGTCCGCCTTCTCGCGCCTCCGCGTGGCGCTGCTGCAGGTGGATCAGGTGTCCGCCGACGGCAGCCAGGAGGCCGTGCTGCACGCCTGGATGCCGCGCGACGCCGGCGCCCGGGCGGGGCTCCGGACGACCCACTACCTCTGCGCGGCCACCGATCACGTGTCCGACGGCGACGTCGCCCGCCTGATGCTGGCGGCCGGCGACCTCCTGCAGGCGCGGGCCATCGTCGTGCTGGACGCCGACGTCGAGCCCGAGGGGCCCGGCGAGGTCGCCTCGCTCATCTCGCACGTCTGGACGGACGGGGCCGACCTGGTGGCGCCGGTGTACGTGCGCGGGGCCGCCGACGGCCTGCTGGTCACCCAGATCGTCCGGCCGCTCACGGGCGCCGTGTTCTCCCGCCGGCTGGCCGAACCGCTCATCCCCGCCTTCGCCTGCTCGGGCCGCTTCGCCTCGCACTGCACGCAGGCCGCCTGGTCGACGAGCCACGAGCAGCGGGCCACCTCGTACTGGGTCGCCACCGAGGCCCTGGCCGGCGCCTTCGACGTGCGCCAGCACGCCTTTGGCCCCAGGCGCGTGCACAAGCGGCGTCCGACCCGGACGCTCCAGGACCTGTTCGGCACGGTCCTCACCTCGGCCTTCTCGTGCATCGAGAGCCACGCGGGCACGTGGCTGGCGCGGGGCGACGCGGCCGACCTGCCGTGCGCGCCCGAGGTGGGCCAGGCCGACGGCCCGCCGGTCGCGGAAGAGGTCCCGGGGCTCCTGCAGTCCTTCGCCGACGACATCCGCAACCTGGAGACCATCCTCCGCAGCATCCTCGCGCCGGCCACGCTCGCGGCCGTGCAGGCGGCGAGCCTCGACCCGGCGGGCGCGCGCTATCCGGACGCCCTCTGGGCCGACACGCTCACCGACTTCCTGGCGGCGTTCCACCACGGGGTGATGCGCCGCGACCACATCACGCAGGCCCTGTTACCGCTCTATCGGGCCAGGAGCGGCGCGTTCCTCCACGAGCGCGCCAACGAGCCGGACGTCCCGGTGCAGGCGGCGCTCGATGCGCTGGCGGCCTGCGTCGAACGTGGCCGGCCGCGACTCGTCGAACGCTGGACGCACCAGCATGAGGTTCAACATGGGTGACATGGTCTTGCAGGCCTTGCAGGAGGCAGGCACGAACTTCCTGCAGGCGGCGGCATCGTTCATTCCCCGGGCCATCATCACGCTCAGCATCCTGCTGGTCGGCTGGCTCATCGCCTCGGTGCTGCGGCGGCTGACGCGCGGCGCGCTGTCCCGCCTGGGCTTCGCGCGCCTGTGCCAGCAGCACGGCGTGACCGAGATGCTGCGCAAGGCGGATCTGCCGCCCGCCGAGAACCTCGTCGGCGCCATCGTGTTCTGGGTGGTGCTGGTGGGTTTCCTGCTCTCGGGCGTGGACGTCCTGGGCTTCGCCGCCCTGCGCGGACTGGTGGACGAGTTCGCGCTCTTCGTGCCCCGCCTGCTCGTCGCGCTCGTCATCCTGATGGTCGGGCTGATGTTCGCCAACGTCATCTGGCGCGCGACCCTCCTGGCCGCCGTGAACTCGAAGATCCCGTCGCCGCGCGTGCTGAGCGGCACGGTCCGGGCGCTGGTTCTCATCCTGACCGCCGCCATGGCGCTCGACCAGATCGCCGTCGCGCGCACGATCGTCCTGACCGCGTTCGCGATCGCGTTCGGCGCCGTGATGCTCGGCCTGGCCATCGCCTTCGGCATCGGCGGCGGCGGCGTGGCCCGGCGCATCCTCGACCATTGGTTCCCCGAGCAGGAACGCCGCGCGGAAGACGAGGTCGGGCACCTGTGATGTCCGGACCAGATCCCCGGGGCCGCCCGCAGCCGGTGGCCGCACGCGGCGCCCGGGACGCCTGACCGTGGCCCGCCCGTCCGGTCTCGGCGCCATCGTCGGTCCGGACGCCACGGCCTTCCGCGTCTGGGCGCCGGCGGCCGTGAGGGTCGAGCTCCTGGTCCGGCCGGCGGACGGGCCGGAGCGGCGCCTCGACATGGCGCGGGAATCCGACGGCACCGCGGTCGCCGTGCTGCCAGGCCTGGCGGGCGGCGTGCGCTACGCCTACCTGCTCGACGGCGCGGGCCCGTTCCCCGACCCTGCGTCGCGCCGCCAGCCCGACGGCGTGCACGGGCTCTCGATGACGGTGGACCCGTCGGCCTTCGCCTGGTCCGATGCCGCGTGGACGGGGGTGCCGCTGGAATCGCTCGTCATCTACGAGCTCCACGTGGGGACCTTCACGCCCGCGGGGACCTTCGAGGGCGTCGTCGAGCGCCTGCCCGAACTCAGGGCGCTCGGCGTCACCGCCGTGGAGCTCATGCCGGTGGCGGACTTTCCCGGCAGGCGCAACTGGGGGTACGACGGCGCGTCGCTCTTCGCGCCGGCCCGCGCGTACGGGTCTCCCGACGACCTGCGCCGCCTCGTGGACCGCGCGCACGCCGCCGGCCTGGCCGTGCTCCTGGACGTCGTCTACAACCACACGGGGCCGGACGGCTCCTACCTCGGCGCGTTCAGCCCGCAGTACTTCTCCGACCGGCATGCCAGCCCCTGGGGCGCCGGCCTCAACTTCGACGGGCCCGGCAGTCCGCACGTCCGCGAGTTCTTCATCGAGAACGCCCTGCACTGGGTGCGCGAATACCACGTGGACGGCCTGCGCCTCGACGCCACCCACGCCATCAGCGACGACGGCCCGGTGCCGATCGTCGCCGAGCTGACCGCGCGCGTGAAGGCCGCCGCGGGCGGCCGGCACCTGCACGTCATCGCCGAGGACCACCGGAACCTGGCCGTCATGGTGACGCCGGCCGCGCGCGCGGGCTGGGGCCTCGATGCCGTCTGGGCCGACGACTTCCATCACCAGATCCGGCGCCGTCTGGCCGGTGACGCCGACGGCTACTACTGCGACTACACCGGCCGTGTCGACGACCTGGTGACGACGATCCGTCAGGGGTGGTTCTTCACGGGCCAGCGGTCCGCGCATCTGGGCATGGCGCGCGGCACCGATCCCGGCGGCCTCACCCCGGAGCGGTTCGTCCTCTGCCTGCAGAACCACGATCAGGTCGGCAACCGGGCGTTCGGCGAGCGCCTGCACCACCAGATCCCGCCGGCCGCCTTCCGCGCCGCGACGGTCCTGCTGCTGCTGCTGCCGCACACGCCGCTCGTCTTCATGGGGCAGGAGTGGGCGGCGTCGTCGCCGTTCCTCTACTTCACCGACCACGAGCCCGGGCTCGGCCGGCTCGTCACCGAGGGCCGGCGACGCGAGTTCGGCGCGTTCGCCGCGTTCGCCGACGAGGCGTCGCGCGCGCGGATCCCGGATCCCCAGGCCGACGCGACGTTCGAGGCCTCGCACCTCGACTGGGCCGAGGCCGCCCGCGAGCCCCACGCGGCGACGCGGCGCCTGCACGAGGCGCTGCTCGCCTTCCGCGCGACGGCGCTCGTGCCCGAGGCCGCGGCGTCGGCCGAGGCCATCGATGCCGACACGCTCGTCCTCGTGCGTCGCGGGACGGCGGGGGAGCGGGTGCTGGTCGTGGTGCGTCTCACCGGCGCCGGCCCGGTGGATCTGGCGGGGCACCGCGCCGTCGCGGGCGGGGGACCGTGGACGACGGTCCTGACCAGCGAGGACGCGGCGTTCGCGCCGGACCCGGTCGCGCCTATCATCGAGAGGTCGGCTGACGGCCTCCGACTCCGGTTCGGACGGCCCGGCGCCGTCGTGCTCCGCGGATCGGCGCCGCCCGGCCGGAGCGCCTGACAGCAGGGATGGCGTCGCGGAGGATGGCCATGCCGTTCACTGGACCCGTGCTCGTGGCGACCGATCTCACGCCGCCCGCCGACGAGGCGCTGCGCCAGGGGGCCGCGCTCGCCGAGCGCCTCGGCTCGTCGCTCGCGGTGTGCCACGTCGTGCCGGAGCTCTCGCAGGTGCGCGTGCTCTTCCCGCACCTCGCGGGGACCGACGAAGCCGCCTTCCAGGAGCTCGTGACGACGGCGCGCGTCGCGCTCGCCGACAAGGTCCGCGCCGAGACCGGGCGGACGCTGCCGGATCGCGATGTCATCGTCGAGGTCGGCGGCGCGCCCGCCGGCATCGCGGCCGCGGCCGACCGCCAGGGCGCGGGCGTCATCGTGCTCGGGCCCGGGCCCACGGCCGCCCGCCTCGCGCATCACGCGCGATGGGCCGTGATGGTGGCGCGCCCGAGTCCGCCGGGCGGCGGCATCCTGGCCGCCACGGACTTCTCCGATCCCGCCTTGCCGGCCATCGAAGCCGCGGTGGGCGAGGCCCGCCGCCGCGACGTGCCGCTGCGCCTCCTGCACGCGGTCGACGTGGACCTCGGCGCCTCGCCGACCGCCTTCGGGCCGCCGACGATGCTGCCGGTGCCGTCCGACGCGGCGGCCGCGCTCGTGGATGCCGCCCGCGCCGATCTCGAAGCGGCGCTCGCGCGCTTCGGCGTGCGCGGCGAGGCCATCGTGGCGCGCGGTCCGGCAGCGTCCGCCATCGTCGCCGACGCGACGACGCACCCGGCGGCGCTGATCGTCGTCGGCACGCACGGGCGCTCCGGCCTGCGGCGTTTCCTGCTCGGAAGCGTGGCCGACGGCGTGCTGCGGTCGGCGCCCTGCTCGGTGGCGGCCATCCCCCTCCGCCACGTGGACTCACCGCCCGAGGTGTCCGCGGCCTGAGCGGGTCGGGGCCGGCCGGGCGCGCGATCAGGGCGGATCGCCGGATTCGATCCGGCGCTTCACCGACAGCAGCACGTCGGCCGCCGTCGAGTGGACCCGGCGGTCCAGCATGAAACGCGCGAGGCTGCCGAAACGGCGGCCGAGCACGTCCACGTCGGACCGGTTCACGTAGACCAGGTAGGCCCGCCCGCCGGCATCCCGCGCGAGGGCCGTGAGGCCGAGCGAGGCCTCGAGGTAGTGGCTGGCGAAGATGCCCACGCCGGCGACGAGCACGTCGGGGCCGTCCACGCCGCCCGGGCGTGTGATCCGGAGGTGCGTGGCGCTGATGACGGGCCGGCCGCCGGCGCGCTCCGTCGACCAGTACACCAGGGACTCGACGTCGGGCCGGGGCTCGGTGGGGGCCCGGAGCGCGGCGGCCACGCCGGGCAGGCGCTGGATCAGGAACCCGGTGCCGTCGAGCAGCGCGCGGAACGCGGCCCCCGGCCGGACCGGCGTGCGATGGTCTTCGAGCGCGGCGAGCGCCTCGTGGCCGCCCGCCAGGTACGCGGTGACGCGGTCGAGCACGATCGCGCGGACGAGTCCGGCCGCGGTCTCGGGCCACGGCGCGCCGCCGCTCGCCGCGGCGCGCTGCACCCGCTGGATCTCGGGCGCCGTCAGCTTCAGGCCGCAGTCGCCGGGGCGGCAGCGCGCCAGGTCCCGCACGTCCGCCTCGTCCAGTGTCAGGCCGTCGAGATCCTCCAGGCGCGGTGGGACGGAGAAGGTGCCGATCGCCGTCACGTGCGGCCCCCGCTTCAGACGATCCACCTTGCGCATCCACGCGATCACGCGCTCGGCGCCGGCGTCGATCCCCGCGGCCGCGAACACGGTCGCCTGGCCGTCGGCGCCCGCGATCGGGCGCACGACCACGTCGCCGCGCGCCAGGCGCTCGCGTTCGCCGGCCGTCACGACCACGGTGGGAAGGAGGAACGCGAAGGGATCGGGGGCGCGGCCCCATCCGGGCGCGGCGACGGCGGCGACGAGCACGGCGGTGGCGGCGAGCCGGCCCATCGTGGTCTCAGGCCGCGGCCGCCAGGCCGGTCACGGCGCGTTCGAGGCGGGCGGCCAGCGCGTCGTAGTCGTCGCCCTCGAGCCGCAGCGGCGCGCCGAAGACGACGCGCGCCGGGCCCGGCCGTGGCAGGCGCCACGTGCGGTGCAGCACGCGGTCGAGGCCGACGAGCCGCACGGGGACCACCGGCAGCCCGAGCCGCGCGGCGACGAGCGCGACACCAGGACGGAACGGCGCGATCTCGCCGTGGGTCGTCCGCAGCCCTTCTGGAAAGATGAGCAGCGACAGCCCCTCGTCCGCGAGCTCGCCCATGTAGCGCAGCGCGAGCCGCGCGCCGGCGTCCCGCTGGGGCAGCGGGAAGCCGTTGAAGACGAGCGCCGCGAGGCCGTACGCGAGGTGCGATCGCCAGCGGGCGGCGCGCGTGTGCCCGGCGGCGGCGAAGTGCGCGGCGAAGAACTCCTTCGCCATCGCCGGCGCCAGGCGGTGCCGCCAGGCCCGCGGCAGCGCGGACAGGATCACGGGCGCGTCGAGGTAGCTCTGGTGATTGGCGGCGAAGATCACGGGCCCGTCGAGGCCGTCGAGGTGCTGCCGGCCGTCGACGTCGATGCGGGCCATGAGGCGGGTGAGCGGCAGCACCACGAACGGGAGCATGACGCGGCGGACGAGCCGGGCGGGCCACGCGCGGCTCCACGCCGGCAGCGTGAGCGTGTCGGCGGCGGGCTCGGCGGGCGCCGGTCCCTCGACCAGGGCCCGGAGCGACGCGACGTCCCTGGCGCCCGTGAACGCCCGCTCGTCCAGCCGCGTCTGGTACTCGGCCTCGAGGCGATCGAGGATCTCGATCCGCTCGAGCGAGCTCAGGCCGAGCGCGTCGAACGGCGTCTCGGGCGACAGGTCGGTTCGGCCCGTGACGTCGGCGAGCACGGCCGTCAGGCGGTCGGCCGCGACGTGGCCGGGGACCGGCGCGCCGGCGCCCGCCCCGGCCCACGCGCGGATCTCGAGGCGACGCAGCTTGCCCGTGCCGGCCGTGCGCGGCAGCGCGGCCTCCGGCCACGCGTGCGCGCGCCGCACACGCTGGTGTGGCTCCAGGGCGGCATTGGCGGCCGCCACGATCCGCTCGGGATCGGCGCCCGGCTCGACGACCAGCACGGCATGGACGCGCTCGGCCGGCGAGCCCGGCGCGGCCGGCAGGCCCACGGCGGCCGACTCGCGCACGCCGGGCTGGCGGTCGAGCACCCGCTCGACGTCGTCGGGCACGACGTTCTGGCCCTCCGGTGTGACGATCAGCTCCTTCTTTCGGCCGTGGACGAACACGCGTCCGTCGGGACCGATGGCGCCGAGATCGCCCGTGTGGAGCCAACCGCCCTCCAGCGCGCGCGCCGTCAGCGCCGGATCGTGGAAGTAGCCGGGCGTCACGTTGCCGCCGCGCACCAGGATCTCGCCGTCGTCGGCCAGGCGGATCTCCACGCCCGGCATCGCGCGTCCGACCGAACCCGCCGTCCGGTCCAGGGGATGCGACACGGTGACGATGGGAGCGGCCTCGGTGAGGCCGTACCCCTGGATCACGGCGAAGCCGCGGAGGGACCAGAAACGCTCCAGCACCGGGTCGAGCGGGGCGCCGCCGACCACCACGCTCCAGAACCGCGGACCGAGGCGGCGGTGCAGCGCCCGGTAGCGCCACCAGGCCTGCCACACGGTGCGCGGTCCGCGGTCGTCGCCCGCGCCGGCGACGGCATGCGACAGGTGCGAGCGCAGGAGCTCGAGCGTCTTCGGGACGGCGACCAGCACGTGGACCCCGCGCCGCCGGATCGTGGTGACGACGTCGGCCGGTGCGCGGGCGCTGGCGAACACCGTGGTCCCCGAGAGCGCCTGCGGGACCAGGAGCGCCAGTGCCTGTCCGAACATGTGGCTGAGGGGCAGGAGGCAGAGGATCCGCAGCGATCCGACGAGGCGCAGCCACGGCCGGTATCTGGCGATCTCGCGCTCGACCGGCTCCAGGTTCGCCAGGAGGTTGCCGTGCGTGACGATGACGCCCTTGGGATCGCCCGTGGCTCCCGAGGTGTAGAGGATCTCGGCCACGTCGGCCCGCGTGAGCGCGGGCCGCGGCGGCACGAGGGGCGCCCGCGTGTCGTCCGGCCAGGCGAGGTCGCGCAGTGTCCAGACGGGTGCGGACACGAGCCCGGCCCCCGGCCGCTCCTCGCTCCAGACCAGGACGAGCCGCGCCTCGACCGCGCGGGCGATGCGCGCGACCAGGTCGGGCGAAGCGCCGGGTTCCACGGGCACGACCACCGCGCCGGTGAGGATCACGCCCCAGAACGCCGCGATCCACTCCGGCCGGTTCTCGCAGGCGATGAGGACCGCCGCGCCCCTGCCGATGCCGGCGGCGGCCAGCCGCGCCGCGAAGGCGCCGGCCGCCCGCGCGACCTCGGCATAGCGGCGCGTGCGGGCCCGGAGGCCGTCGTCGTGGATCACGCAGATCCCGGGCCGCGCCGCCAACTCGTCGAACACGTCCAGCAGACTGTCGCGCGGCATGACCGCGGGCGCGGGCATCGGTGCGTCCTTTGGAGTCGCGCACGCGGCGCACGGCGGTGATGTCGGCCGCCCGGGTCGCGCCGCGGGACGAGTCCCAGTGTAGAACGCCGGCCCGGCGCAGGAATCGGCGCCTCGCGGCGGGGCCGCGGGACGGCGCGCGCCAGGCGCGGACCCTTCCGCCGGGCGTCGTCGTCTCACCCCGTATGACGTCCCGCATTCCCCGGCGCCGGCTGCTGGCCACGGGCGCCCTCGCCAGTGGCGGCGCGTGGGCCACGTGGTCGGAGTCCTGGTCGGCCCGGTTCCTTCGCGCCCGCCTCGGCGAGTTCGGACAGCCGGTCCCGCCGGCCCCGCACACGCCCTCGCCCGGCACGTGGGATCCGAACGCGGTGACGCTGGCGTGGCTGGGGCACGCGACGGTGCTCCTGAACGTCTACGGGCTGACGATTCTCACCGACCCGGTGCTGTTCGATCGGATCGGGGTCAGTCTCGGCATCGGCAGCGTCGGACCGCTGCGCCTGGTGCGCTCCGCGCTGGCGCCCGACGCCCTGCCTGACATCGACCTGCTCCTCGTCTCGCACGCGCACTTCGACCACCTCGACACGCCGTCGCTCGCCGCCGTGCCCGGCCGCCCGGCCGTGGTGATGGCGGCCAACACGTCGGACCTGCTGCCGAGGCGGTCCACGTCGGGCGTCCACGAGCTGGCATGGGGAGAGTCCCAGCGTGTCCGGACCGCCCGTGGCGATGCCGTCGTCCATGCCGTCGAGGTCAAGCACTGGGGCGCGCGCCTGGGCCGCGACACCTACCGCGGCTATACCGGCTGGATCGTGGAGCGTGAGGGGCGCCGGATCCTGATTGGCGGCGACACGGCCCGGACCGACGCCTTCCGCGCGCACCGTCGTCGGGGACCATTCGACGCCGCCGTGATGCCCATCGGCGCCTACGACCCGTGGATCGCCAACCACTGCACCCCCGAACAGGCGGTGCACATGGCCGACGAGGCGGGCGCACGGCTGTTCGTGCCCGTCCACCACCAGTCCTTCGTGCTGAGCCGCGAGCCGCTCCTGGAGCCCATCCAGCGCGCCGACGAGGCGCTGCGCCACGAGCAGGGCCGCCTGGCGCTGCGCGAGATCGGCCAGACCCTCGTCGTGCCGGCCTGAGCGCGGGCCGCCGTTTGCCGCGGCCGAGGAGCGCCGCGTTAGACTGCGCGGATGCGCGTCCTGCTCGCGTTCGCCCTCGCCGTCGTGCCCGCCGCCTGCGGTGGTCCGGATCGTCCGCCGGCTGCCGCAGCCACCCCGCCCGCCACCGGAGTCGAGGCACCCGCCCAGGGCTTCGGCCGCCATCATCACGCGATCGCCACGTCGAGCCCCGAGGCCCAGCGGTCCTTCGATCGCGGCTTCGACTTCGTCTTCGGCTTCAACCACGAGGCCGCGGTCACGGCGTTCGCGCGCGCCGCGGAGCTCGATCCGACCGCGGCGATGCCGCAGTGGGGCATCGCCTGGGCGCTCGGTCCCAACTACAACCTCGACGTGGACGACGAGCGCGCCGTGCGGGCGAACGCCGCGATGGCGAAGGCGCTGTCGCTCTCGGCGGGCGGACCGCCGGCGGAGCGCGCGTACATCGAAGCCCAGGCCATCCGCTTCCCGGCCGAACCGCATCCCGATCGCGCCGCGCTGGCCCGCCAGTACGCCGACGCGATGGGCGAGGTGTCGCGCCAGTACCCGGATGACCTCGACGCGGCGACGCTCTACGCCGAGGCCCTGATGAACCTCAACGCGTGGAAGCTGTGGGCGGTCGACGGGACGCCGGCGCCGGGAACCGCGCGCATCCTCGAGGTGCTGGAGGGCGTGCTCGCGCGCGACCCCGATCACCTCGGCGCCAACCACTACTACATCCACTCGGTGGAGGCTTCGCCGGCGCCGGGCCGGGCGCTGCCGAGCGCCGCGCGCCTGGCCACGCTGGCGCCGGCGGCCGGTCACCTGGTCCACATGCCCGCGCACGTCTACGCCAGGACCGGCGATCACGCCGCCGCGGCGCGCGCGAACCGCGCGGGCGTCGACGCAGACGTCGAGTACCTGAAGACGGCGCCGCCTGGCACGTTCTACGCGATGGCGTACTACCCGCACAACCTCCACTTCCTGGCGGACTCCGAGATGATGCGCGGACGCCTGGCCGGTGCGCGCGAGGCCGCCTCGGCACTGGCAGTCCAACTCGGCCCGCACGTGCAGATGATGCCCATGGCCGAGTCGATGGTCGCCATCGGGACGTCCGTGCTGCTGCGGTTCGGGCGTGCAGAGGAGATCGTGGCGCTGGCCGCGCCCCCGGCCGATCATCCGGTGGAAGTCGCGTGGTGGCACTTCGCGCGCGGCGTCGCGCACGCGCGCCTCGGCCGGGGCGCGGAGGCGGCGCAGGAGCGCGCGGCCCTGCTCGCGGCCACCAAGGCCGTGCCCGACTCGGCGCTCTTCGGCGGCACCGGACTCGAGAGCGCCACGCGGATTCTCGGCCTGGCCACGACCGTCCTCGACGCGCGCATCGCGTGGGCGCGGGGACGGAAGGCGGACGCGATTCGCCTGTGGCGCTCGGCCGTGGCCACGGCGGACACCGTCGCCTACGACGAGCCGCCCATCTTCTACTATCCCGTGCGCGAGTCGCTCGGCGCAGCGCTGCTGCTGCAGGGCGACGCGGCCGGGGCCGAGCGGGTGTTCCGCGACGACCTGGTCCGGTTCCCGAAGAACCCGCGGTCGCTCTTCGGCCTGCACGCGGCGCTGGTCACGCTGGGCCGGGGCGACGAAGCGGCGCGCGTCCAGGCCGAGTTCGCCGCGGCCTGGAAGGACGCCGACACCACCCTGACGCTCGAGGCGCTGTGACCGCACGGCCGGCACCGCCCGCCGCGGACGGATCCGCGAGACCGACCCGGCGCGAGCTTCTCGCCATGGCCGCCGCGGTGGGCGCCGCGGCGGCCGCCGGTCCTGTGGTGTCGGCACGCGCCCAGGCGCCGGACCTGCTCGTGCGGGGCGGGCACGTCGTCGATCCGGCCAGCGGCCTGTCGGCCGTCCGCGACGTGGCCATCGCGGGCGGCCGGATCCAGCGCGTGGCGCCGGACCTGCCGACGGCCGGCGCCGGCCGCGTGATCGACGCGCGCGGCCGCCTGGTCACGCCGGGCCTCGTGGATCTCCACGTCCACGTCTACGACGCCGTCGTGCCGATCTCGATCGACGCAGACGCGGCCTGCCTCGCCCGCGGCACCACGACCGTCGTGGACGGCGGTTCGTCGGGCGCGAACACGTTCGCGGGCTTCAGGAAGCACGTGGTCGCGCGGGCGCGCACCCGGGTCTTCGCGCTACTGAACATCTCGAAGATCGGCCTCGCCGACAGCAACGAGTACTCCGACCTGCGTTTCGTCGATCCCGCCGCCGCCGTGGCGACCATCGAGCGGCATCGCGACGTGATCCTGGGCCTGAAGGTCCGCCTGACGCCGGACATCGTGGACGGACAGGACCTGGAGGTGCTGCGGCGCGCCCGCCAGGCCGCCGACCAGGTGCGGCTGCCGATCATGGTGCACATCGGCGGCGGCGCCTCGCCGCTGGAGCGTACGCTCGACCTCCTGCGGCCGGGCGACATCGTGACGCACGCCCTGCACGGCCGCTCGGGTCAGATCCTCGACGCCAACGGGCGGATGCTGCCGGCCGTCGTCGACGCCCGACGCCGCGGGATCGTGATGGACATCGGCCACGGCTCCGGCAACCTGTCCTTCGCGGTCGCCGAGCGCGCCGCCGCGGCCGGCTGGTTCCCGGACACGATCTCGAGCGACATCCATTCGGGCAACGTCGCGGGCCCCGTCGTGGACCTGCCGACCACGCTGTCGAAGTTCCTCATGTTCGGCATGCCGCTCGAGGCCGTGATCGCCGCCGCCACCTACCGGCCGGCCGACGCCCTGCACGTGCCCGGCCGCCCGGGCACGCTGGCCGAGGGCGCCGTCGCCGACGTCGCGATCCTGGCGATGGAGGACGGTCGGTTCGTGTTCACCGACTCCCTGCGCCAGACGCGCACGGGCGTTCGTCGACTCGCGCACGTCGCCACGATTCGGGCGGGTGTGGTGGTGTAACCGCCAGGACTGAGCGGTCCCCCGGAGTCTGGCCGTCATCGGGGATGAGCCGCCACCGCCCACCCGACAAAGTGCGTCGCATGGCCTGACTTTGGACCAGACGGGCTCCGAACCGAGGGTCTCCGGCGGGCGGCGGCGGGGCGCCTGGCGGCTCGGTGCCCGGTGTCCAAAATCGCAACGTCCGCTGCGAAAAGGGGAGGCAGGTCCCGCGCGCCTGGCGCTGCAGATGCGACGATTGGCGGGCGATCGCGGCCACCTTCGCCCTTGGCACCTCGCTTGCCACACGGAGGCCCGTGTCGGTGACGATGCACGTCGGTCTCGCCTTGCCGCGGGCCGAGGAGCGGGCACGGGTGGCGTGCTGGCTCCGGGACGCGGAGATGGCAGTGGAGGACCTCGTGGCCTCGTCGGCCGACGAGGCCGACGCCGATGTCGCCGGTCTTGGCCTGGACTGCCTGGTGGCCGACGCGGGCCTGCTCATGAACGGCTTCCTGGCCGTGGTCCGGCGGCACGACCGCAAGCTGCCGATCGTCGCCCTGGCCGAGGGCCGTACGGGCGACCCCGCCCTGGCTCGGGCCCGGGTGCGGGTGCTCCCGCGGCCCGTCGATGCCGTGGCCGTCACCCGGGGCGTTGCCGCCGTTCACCTGCGGGCGCCGGTCGCCCGGCGGCGCGGGCGCAGTCCCGTGCCGCGGCTGCCGTCGCGCGCAGGCGGGGTGCCCGCCGTCATCCTCGACGTCAGCGCCGACGGCCTGCGTCTGGAGGTGGCGCGCGGCGACCAGGCCAACCTGGGCCCCGTCTTCCGCGTGCAGATCCCGATGGCGACCGTGGAGATCGTGGTGCGCCGCGCGTGGGTTGCGCCGGCGCCCGGCGACAGCCTGCAGTGCGGGGGCGAGATCGTCGCACCCAGCGCCGCGGCCCGCCTGGCGTGGGACCGCCTGCTGGCCAATGCCGGCGCAAAGGGGTCGGGCGTCCGCCCGCCGAGGCGTGCGCCGCAGGCCGCTGACATCGCGCCACAGGCGCCGGCGCCAGCGCCCGCGCCCGCGTTTCCAACCGCGCCGTCCGGCCAGCGCCGCCCCGCCCGCCGCGCCTAGCGTGCCGGCCGTCAGGACGCCGCGGGGGTGATCCGCGCCCCGTCGACCAGCGAGTCCGGCGGATGGAGGACCACGGTCGCGCCGGGCTCCAGCCCCGACGTGACCTGGGCCGACGTCCCGTTTCGCTGGCCGATCTCGATCGTACGGCGGCGGGCGCGCCCGCCGTCCACGACGAACACCGCCCAGCGGTCACCCGCACGGAAGAGCGCGCCCGTGGGCACCTGGACGACGTCGTCGGCCGACCAGATGGCGATGCGCACCTCGACGCGGTAGGCGTCGCCCATGGCCGCCCAGGCCTGGCGGTCGTCGTCGAAGTCGATGATCACGTTGACGCGCTGCTCCTCGACGCCCAGGGCCGAGACCTTCGTGAACCCGGCCGGCTCGACGCGGGTGACGCGCCCCGCCAGCGGCGTGTCTCCGCCCCATTGCTCCACCGACACGCGCATGCCCGGCTTCACCTTCACGGCGTCGGTGGACAGCAGGTCGGCGACGATCTCCACGTGGCTCGGATCGCCGATCTCCACGAGCGGCTCGCCGGCGGCCACCACCTGTTCGCTCTCGTGGAAGCGGCGGAGGACGACGCCGTCCACGGGCGCCGTCACGGTCACGTCACGGCCCGGGCCGTCGAGGCGGCTGGGCCGGAGCCGCACCTCCGCGCGCTGGAGATCCGATTCCGCGGCGGCGACCGCGAAGGCCGCGGCGTTCACGTCCTCCTGGGCCGTCGCCACGGCCGTCTCGCGCGCCTCGAGCGCCTGGCGCGTGGTGAGTCCGGCCGACGAGAGTTCCCGTTCGCGCGACAGATCGGCCGTGGCCTGCGTCAACGCGGTCCTGGCGCGCTGCTCCCCGGCGCGGGCCCGCCCGAGCGCTCCCCGGGCCGACGCGACGGCCGCCTCGGCCTCGGCGCGGCTGCGGGCGTCGATGAGCGCCGGCACCTCGGCGGCCAGGTGGGCGATCGCGGTGGTGCCGCGCGTCACGGTGTCGCCGGGCTCGAGAGTGATCCGCGACAGCCGCCCACTCACCGGCGCCGAGACGACGAAGCGGTGGTGCACGTGCGTCTCGCCCTCCTCGTCGACGGTGACCACCAGGGGCCCCCGGATGACCTGGGCCGCGTCGACCGCGGTGGCGCGCGGCCAGAGCGCCACCGCGAGCAGCGCGCCCACGACCAGCGCGGCCTGGAGCACCCGTCGATTCATCAGTCGCCGCCACATGACCTACTCCCGCGACTTGAGCGCCGCCACCATGTCCAGGCGGTCCAGCTGGCGCCGCACGGCCAGCGCCGAGATCGCGGCCGCCACCAGCACCGTGAGCCACGACCACGCGACGCTCTGCGGCGTGACCGTGAACGACAGCCGGTACACCTCGTTGTTGAAGCCCGACATGATGAAGCGTCCCATACCGTAGCCGATGAGGGCGCCGACCGGCAGGGACAGCAGCGTCACGACGGTCAGTTCGCCGACGAGCACCAGCGCCACTTCCTCGCGCGTGAACCCCAGCACGCGCAGGCTGGCCAGCTCCCGGCTCCGCTCGGAGAGCGACACCCGGGCCGCGTTGTAGACCACGCCGAAGGCGATGATGCCGGCGAAGAGCACGTTGAAGAACACGATGAGGTCGACCTGCTCGGCCATCGTGTCCTGGAAGCTGCCGAGCGCCGCCTCGCGCACCGAGACGCCGGCCACGGCGGGCAGGCCCTTCAGCGTGGCGTTCAGGTCGTCCATCGCGCGCGCGTCCACGCGCAGGGCCACCGCCGACACGCTCGGGCCCTCGTGGAGGAGCCGGTGCAGCGCCGACGCGTCCATGTAGGCCTGGAGCCCCACGCTGTCGTCCACCAGCGCGGCGACGGCCACCTCCACGTGCTCCCGCCGGCCTTCGAGGAACTCCACGCCCACCGTGTCACCCGGGCCAACGCCCAACACCTCGCCGAGCATCTTCGACAGGACCAGGCCGCTCGCCGGCAGCGTCACGACCTGGCCCGAGCGCTCCACCACGCGGTTCAGCTCCGGCGCCGGGGTGAGCCCGGCGATGGCCAGCGTCCGGTGCCGCGGCCCCGCGCGCAGCCGGGCCGGCGCCTGGCGCATCGCCTCGACGTCGAGGACGCCGGGGAGATGCCGCGCGAGGTGCACGGCCTCGGCCGAGAGCGGCCGGACGAAGGAGACCGTGACGTCCTGGCGCATCGCCTTGACGAACTGCTGCTCGATGAGCACGTCCATCACGTCGATGAACGCCAGGCCCACGAGGAGGATCGCGCCGGCCAGCGCCATGCCCGTGACCGAGAGGAGGGCCCGCACCGGCTGGCGCTCGATCTGCCGCACCACCATGCGGCCGGCCTGCGGCAGCCGGCCGACCAGGCGCCAGCGCTCGACGAGGCTCTTGCGGTAGCGGGTGGGGGCCTCGGGCCGCATGGCCTCCGCCGGCGGGATGGCGACGGCGCGACGGACGGCGGCCTGCGCGCCGGCGGCACCCACGGCCAGGCTGCCGAGGAGCGATCCGATGGCCACCGATGGCGTCAGCCGGTAATCCAGCGAGGGAAAGCGGAAGAACTCGTTGTACATCCCGGCCATGCGCGAGCCGAGCCAGGCGCCGCCGGCGATGCCGGCGAGCGCCCCGCCCGCCGCGATGACGAGCGCCCACTTGATGTAGTGCCACGCGAGCGCGCCGTTCGAGTAGCCGAGGGCCTTCAGGGCCGCGATCTGCGCGCGCTGCAGCGCGAGCGCCCGCGTGAGCGCGATGTGCAGGACGAAGGCGGCGACGCTCAGGAAAATGACGGGCGTGAGGACGCCGAAGGTCCGCAGCTGCGCCAACTCGTTGGCGAGCGTCCAGTTCGAGATCTGGAGCGCCCGCGGATAGGCGCCGCGGCCGCCGTAGGGCTCGAGCAGCCGATCGAGCGCCGCGACGACCTCGTCCTCCTGGGCGCCGCGCGCGATCCGCAGCGCGACGTCGTTGAAGCCGCCCTCCATGTCGAACGCCGCGGCCAGCGCCCGCCGCTGCATCCAGAAGACCCCGAAGCGCCGGTTGTCCGGAAAGAGCTCGCCCGGGCGGATGCTGTAGACGTACTCGGGCGAGAGGCCGATGCCCACGATGGTCAGGGCCCGCCGCCGCCCGTTGATGATGGCGGCCACGCGGTCGCCGGGCTGAAAGCGGTGGGCCTCGGCGAAGGCCTCGTTGACGACGACGTCGTCGGGGCGGGAGGGCCCCGGCCACGTCCCGCGCCGCAGGACCACGGCGTTCAAGGGCGACGCGCCGCCGGGCGGGATCGAGATGAGCCGGCCGCTGGCGGGCTCCTCGAGGCCGGGCACGTCGAGCGTCACGTCCACGACGACCCGCGTGTCCACGGTCACCACGCCGGGGATGTCGGCGATGCGCGCGGCCACGCGCTGGGGAACCCGCTCGGCGCCGCCGAAGACGTCGGCGAAGCGCTGGCGCTCGTAGTAGCTGGAGAGCGTCGACTCCAGCGAGTCGAAGTTCGACAGGTAGGTGACGAACATCGTGACGCCGGCGGCGACGACGGCCGCGGTCGCCAGTGCCTGGCCCGTCATGGCGCGCAGGTCGCGCAGCAGCTTCCTGTCGAGGGCGGAGAGGCGCAGGCGATCGGTCACCACGACAGCTCCCGTGGCGACACGGTGGTCTCGTGCCGCTCCTCGGCCACGACCCGCCCGTCGGCGAGCCGCACCACCCGGTGGGCCATGCCGGAGATGGCGGCGTTGTGCGTGATGACGACGGTGGACGTGCCCAGTTCCCGGTTCACGTGCGCGATGGCCTCGAGGACCACGACGCCCGTCGTGATGTCCAGCGCGCCGGTCGGTTCGTCGCAGAGGAGCACGTCCGGCCGCTTGGCGATGGCGCGCGCGATGGCCACCCGCTGCTGCTCGCCGCCCGAGAGCTGGGCGGGGAAGTGATCGAGCCGGTCGGAGAGGCCGACCAGGGCCAGCGCGTCGGCCGGCGTCATCGGGTGCTCGGCGATCTCGGTGACGAGCGCGACGTTCTCGCGCGCGGTCAGGCTCGGAATCAGGTTGTAGAACTGGAAGACGAAGCCGACGTGCTCGCGGCGGTAGCGCGTGAGGGCGGCCTCACCCGCGGCCGTCAGGTCGTGGTCGCCGTAGACCACCGTGCCCGACGTGGGCACGTCGAGCCCGCCGAGGATGTTCAGCAGCGTGGACTTCCCGCTGCCGGACGGGCCGAGCAGCACCACGAGCTCGCCACGGCCGAGGTCGAAGTCCACGCCCCGGAGGGCGTGCACCTGCACCTCGCCCATGTCGTAGACCTTCGTGAGCCCGCGCGCGACGAACACCGGGGCTTCCGGGCCGCGCATACCGACGCCTCCCTCCGTTGGAGGAGCAAGAACCGGGCCGCACACGGGCCACGACCCGGGTCACGAACGCGGCCGTTTCGACGGCCGCGAACGAGGCCGCGCCGGCCACGGCCGACGCCGCGCCGGCCGTTCCCGCGCCGGTGCGGAAATCGCCGCGCCCTCCGGCACCGCTGCGTCCGCGCCCGCGGTCCGCCGTGCCGACGGGACGCGGCGTTCGCTCCAGGGCGTCCGCCTGCCCTGAGGCGTCAGCGCCCCGAGAAGCGGACGCGCAGCCCGGCGTTCACCAGGCGCGGCGTGCCCAGCGTGGACGGGTTGGTCTGGACGAAGTAGTCCTTGTCGAAGAGGTTCTGGGCGCCGACGAAGACCTCGACGGTCCGCCCCAGCCGGCGCGACGCCGACACGTCCACGGTGGCGAAGCCCGGCAGGCCCGCGCCGAAGTCCGCGTCGTAGCCGGCGTCGACGAGCGTCTCGGCGGGGATCCCGCGCACGTTCTGGTCGTCGTTGTACTGGCGTCCCTGGAAGACGACCGACGCGGCCACCGTGGCGATCGTCGGGTGCGAGTACGACACCTGGAAGGAGCCACGGTGCACGGGCACCTGCGCCAGGAACTTGCCCACGAGGTCGGCGTTCGCCACGCCGCCGTCGGTGACCTTCGCCTGGTTGTAGAGGTAGGCGGCCGCGAACCGGAGCGACGGCGTCAGGCGGTACTCGACGTCGCTCTGCACGCCCCAGATCCGGGTGCGTCCCAGATTCTGCTTCTGCGCGAGCGTCGGCGTCAGCGTGACGTTCGACACCGGGTTCTTCACGCGGTTGTCGAACCAGGTCACGCGGGCGGTGACGTTGCGGGCCGGCGCCACGTTCAGGCCGACCTCGCCGCCGACGAGCCGCTCTGGCCCCAGCTCGGCGTTCGGGCGCGTGAGGAGCGCGCCGACCTGGAACTGCCGGTAGAGCTCGGTGAGGGTCGGCGCCCTGAAACCGGAATTGAGCGCGCCCCATCCGCTCACGCGGTCGGTGAAGTGATACAGGGCCGCGACGCGGGGACTCACGACCGTGTCGGTCACGACGGGGAGCGAATCGGTGTAGTTCGAGGTGGGCTGGCCGGTGGCCACCGACGTCTCCAGGTTGTGGCCGTCGTAGTTGCGCCACCGGTCCACGCGCGCCGCCAGGGTCAGCACGAGCTTGGAGGTGGGCGTGATGATGTCGGACACGAAGGCGCCCAGGCTGCGCTGGGTCCCGCCCGAGATGCGCCGCAGGTTGAGCCGCGCCTCCTGCGTCACGCCCACGATCACGGTGGGCGTGGCGGGGACGTAGGCGTCCTCCTCGCTGTCGCCGTCCACCCAGCGATAGTCCGTCCCGGCGCTGATGACGTGCGTGGTCCCGATCACCTTCGTCCACTGCACCATGCCGCCGACGCCGTTGGTGGGGACGCGCTGGTCGGTGGCCAGGCGCACCACGTTCCTGGTCGTGGCGGCGTTGGTCACGGCCAGGAAGTTGAAGCGGGAGCGCTGGCGGTCCAGGAACACGTGGCCCTGCAGCGTGCTGCCGTCGCCGAGCTGCGCCTGCAGGCCCGCACTGCCGGACTGCCACACGGTGCCGTTCACTTCGCCGACCTTGGCGTTCGTGCGGTTCTCCTCGAAGCGGCCGCCGCGGACGAAGGTGTGCACCCGGTCCGACGGATCGAACTCCAGCTTGACGTTGACGTTCGTGAAGTCCACGTCGGCGTTGTTGTCGATCGGACCGCGCTCTCGCGGCGCGACGATGGGGAAGCCGTCGGTGTCGAACGCGCTGGCCTCGACGGCCACACCCACCTTGCGCCAGCGGTCCGCCAGGAACAGGTCCGCCTTCGGCGTGTTGCGGTTGCCGTACTGCGTCTGGAACTGGAGGGTCCGCGCCGTGGGGCGGTTGGTCACGACGTTGATGACGCCGCCCATGGCGATGTTGCCGTAGAGGCTCGACGCCGTGTCCTCGGTCATCTCGATCTGATCCACGCTCAGGAGAGGAATCCGCGTCCAGTAGACCCAGCCGCCGAACGGGTCGTTGAAGGGCACGCCGTCCAGCAGGACCAGCGTGCGGCTCTGGCCGCTCGGCCCGATCCCGCGCAGCGACACGCCCTGGGTGGTCGGCTGCGCCGCGATCGCGCTCTGGCGCCGGAACAGGGAGAAGCTCGGCACCTGGCGCAGGACGTCGTCGGCGATGACGGCGGGGGAGGCCTGGATCGCCTCGCTCGTCACGACGTTGACGCTCGCAGGGATGGTTCCGAGACGGCGCTCGGTGCGCGTGGCGGTCACGACCACGCTCTCCAGGACGGTGGCCGGCTGGAGCACGATCTCGACGCTGCCCTCCTGCGCCGGCTGCTGGACGTCGCTGAAACCGGACGCCCTGACGATCAGGGTCGCGCCGGCCGCCGGCGGCGCCGCGAAGCTGAACCGGCCGTCGCCGTCGGTTACCGTCCGCTGCTCGCCACCCGAGGGCGCGCGGAGGGCCACGGCGGCGCCCACGATCGGCGCGCCGCTGCCGTCCCTGACGACGCCTGAGACGGGCGAGGCGATCTGGGCGAGGGCGAGGAGGAGGGCGACGACCATTGCTGCAGGCTCCCTTTCTGATCACACACCGCCGAGCACGGCCCCTCGACGCGTTTTCCCGGCGGCCAGTATAACGTGCGCTTCAACGCCGTCCGACCCGCCGGGCCCTGCGTCTGCCACGGTCTTGTCACAGCCGCGCTCCGTCCCGGCAGCGCCCGGATGCGTCACACTCGAGCAGCCGGTGCCCTCGGGAGGACGACGATGCGGCGAGCGATGACGGTGGCGGTGGCGTGGTTGGCCGTGGGGCTGGCTGTGGCGGCGCGGAGCGACGCGGCCCCGGCAGGGACCGCCTTGTCCGGCGCCTGGACCCTGAACCGGGACCTCAGCGCCGCGCCGGGCGGCGCTCCGACGCCGGACGGCGGCATGCGCGGGCGAGGGGGGCGCCGAGGCGGCGGGCCCGGTGGACGCGGGCCGGGTGGCGGGGGCGGCGGAGGGTTCGGCGGCTTCGGCGGAGGGGGCGCTCGCCGCGGCGGCGGACCACCCGAGGGCGGGCGGCCCTCGGCCGAGGACATGGAGGCGCAGCGCGCCCTCGTGCAGGAAGTGATGGAACTCCCGGTCCGCTTCACCATCGCCCAGGACGGCGACAGGCTCTCGCTGATCGAGCCCGACGGCGTCGTCCGCACCTACGTCGCCAACGGCCAGACGGAGAAGCACGCGCTGACCCACGGCACGATCGAGACCAGGAGCCGGTGGGACGGCACGGCGCTCCGGATGGAGATCCGCGTCGGCAGCCGGATGACGGTGGTGCGGACCTTCGTCGTGCAGGGCGACGATCCCCGGCGGCTCGACGTGACGACCACGGTCGACGGCGCGCCGAAGGACAGCGGACGCCTGGCCGTGTACGACGAGGACGCGCGCTGACCGCGACCCGGTCGCGCTGGCGCCTCGACGCCTGGCGGGCGGCGATGGCGCGGGAGTAGAGTGGGCGGCGACCAGTACCGCCAGGAGGCGCCGATGGCCGTCAGACGCGACACCCCGTATCCGCAGTTCAACTTCCTCGTGAACCTCGGCAGCGGCGAGACCGACGGCCCGGAGGCGGGCTTCCAGGAGGTCAGCGGCATCGGGATGACCCTGGACGTCATCGAGTATCGCAACGGCAACGACCGCGAGAACGCCGTGCGCAAGATCCCGGGGCTGGCGCGCTATCCGAACGTCACGATGAAGCGGGGCCTCATCGGCTCCCTGGCGCTGTACCAGTGGATCGACCAGATCCGGAACGGCGACGCCGCGGCGGCGCGGACGGTCACCGTCGAGCTCCTGAGCGAGGACCGCACGCCCGTGCAGACCTGGAAGCTCGTCCGCGCGCGCATCGTCAAGCACGTGTCCGGGCCGTTCCACGGCAAGGGCACCGACGTCGCGATCGAGGAACTGGTCCTGGCCTACGAGCGCCTCGAGCTGGAGTGACCGTGACCCCGGCCGATCCGCGCGCCCGGCCCGTGACCGGCGCCAACTTCCTCGTGTCGATCGGCGAGGCCGATCCCGCCGGGCCCGACGCGGGCTTCTGTGACGTCGTGTTCCCGGTGTTCGCGGCGGTCGATCCGGCGCGGCCGGACACGGGCGCGGGCCTGCCGCCGTCCAGGCTGACGCTCCGACGGGCGGCCACCGGGCGCCTGGACCTCTACGAGTGGTGGAGCCACACCCGCGGGACGAAGGGCGAGCGGCGCACCGTCACGGTGCAGCTCCTGGACGAGGACCACCGCGGCGTCGTGATGGCGTGGCGCTTCCACGGCGCCTACCCGGTGACGCTGGCCTACTCGCCGCTCCACGCCATGGCGCCGGGCCTCGTCACCGAGACGGTCGAGCTCGCGTTCGACCGGGTCGAGGTGCTGTCACCGGCCTGACGCGGATACCGGCCTGCCGCGCGTCAGGACGGCAGGCTGAAGGCCACCAGGGTGGCGTTGGGTCCCCGGCCCGTCGCCACCACCACGAACTGCCTGCCGTCGGCGGTCGCGTAGGTCATGGGCGTCGCCGTGGTCTCGAGCGTCGGCGTGGACCACAGATCCTTCCCGTCTCGCGTGTCCAGCGCGTGGAAGGCGCGGTCGCCGCCGCCGATGAACAGCAGGCCGCTCCTGGTCACGAGCGGCCCGGGTGGTCCCGGCGCGCCGAGCACCGCGGGCGGCGTGACGCCGAGCTTCGTCAGGATCTCGCGCAGGGCCGGGTGATCCCCGAACGGCACCTGCCACTTGATCGTCCCGGCATTGAGGTCGAGGGCCACGACACGCGCGTACGGGGGCTTGGTGAGCGGCAGGCCGTCCATGAACCAGCCGGGCAGGCCGCGGTTCGTGTAGTCGGCGTCCACCTCGCCGGGGCGGTTGGTCGGCGCGTCGGGATCCCGCTTCTGGATGCGCGAGATCTGGCCCTGGTTGGTCACCTTCAGGAACAGGACGCCCGACGCCGGATCGAAGGCCCCGCCGCCCCAGTTGGCGCCCCCCCACACGCCCGGCCTCACGAACGTGCCCTCCATCGACGGCGGCGTGTAGACCGGGCCGAGGCGGAACTTCTTCATCTCCTCCTGCGCCCTGGCCTTGAGCTCGGGGGTGAGATCGAACGCGTCGTCCAGCGTCACGCCCTGTTCGACGAACGCGGGCGGACGGGTGGGGAAGGGCTGCGTCGGCGAGCTCTCCTCGCCGGGCACGTCGCTTTGCGGGACGGGCCGCTCCTCGATGGGCCACACGGGCCGGCCGGTGACGCGATCGAACACGAACGCGAAGCCCTGCTTGGTGAGCTGCACTACCGCGTCGATCCGGCGGCCGCCCACCGTGATCGTCACGAGGTTGGGCGGCGAGGCCGGGTCGTAGTCCCACAGCCCGTGATGGACGATCTGGAAGTGCCACTTGCGCACGCCGGTGGCGGCGTCGAGGCAGACCAGCGACTCGGCGAACAGGTTCGAGCCCTTGCGCCGGGCGCCGTAGTAGTCGTTGCTCGGCGTGCTCACGGGCATGTAGAGCAGGCCCCGCTCGGCGTCGAGCGTCATCGGGGCCCACACGTTCGTGTGGCCCGTGAACTTCCAGGCGCCGTCCTTCCACGTCTCGTGGCCGAATTCGCCCGGCTGCGGAATGGGATGGAAGGTCCAGACGAGCGCGCCCGTCCTCGCGTTGTACGCGCGCACGTCGCCGGGCGGGTCGTTCCGGTACGTCAGGCGATCGCCGACGCCGTTGCCGACGATGACGAGGTCCTTGTAGACGACGGGGGGCGAGGTCTGCGCGTAATGGGCCTTGTTGATGTCCCAGATGAGCCCGGCGCTCAGGTCGATCGAGCCGCCCTGCCCGAAGCTCGCGACCGGCTGGCCCGTCTTCGCGTCCAGGGAGTAGAGGCGGGTGCGCGAGTTGAGGAAGAGGCGCAGCGCGCCCTTGTCGCGCCAGGCGGCGAGCCCGCGGTGGACGAAGCCCTGCCCGCTGGCCGGCTGGCCTTCCTGGTAGGCCTTGGGATCGAAGGCCCAGAGCGCCTTGCCGGTCGCCGCCTCGAGCGCCACGGCCCGGTTGTAGGGCGTGCTCACGTACAGCACGTCGTCGATCATGAGCGGCGTGGCCTGGAACGCGCCAGGGAACGTGCCGTGCGCCTCGAGTGCCGTCTCGCCCGTCTTCCATTCCCACGCGGTCACGAGGCGCGAGACGTTGTCGCGCGTGATGGCGGTGAGCGGCGAGTACTTCTGCCCGCCGGCGTCGCCGCCGTAGACGGGCCAGTCCCGCGGCACGCCGCCGCGCTGCGCGAGGACGGGCGCCCAGCACAGGCAGACGGCCAGGATCGATGAGGCACGGAGATGGTGTCGAGTCACCGGACTCTTGTAGCACGTCTTCGTGGTGACCGACGCCGCCACGATGCGTCTGGCGCCGCGACGTTCGTGATATGGTGCGCGCGATCGTCGCGCGCTGAACGTCGCGCGACGCGCTGAACATCGCGCGGACGCGCGGGGGAAGTTATGCACCGACGTGTTGTGATGTATGCGAATGTCATGGCCTCGGCCGTGACGGCCGCGCTAGTGGCGGCGGCGCCCGCGAGCGCGCAGGCGCCGTCGCTGACGACGGGCGATCTCCGGCATCCCCAGGGCACCAACGCCGGCATCTTCGCCTTCACGAGCCGCTGCGCCTCGTGTCACGACACGGGCAAGGACGGCGCGCCCGACCGCTACACGCTGAACCGCCGGACGCCGGAAGACGTGCTGGCCCGGATCGCGACCGGCGATCACGCCCAGTACGTGAAGGGCCTCAGCGAGTGGCAGACGAAGGTGATGGCGGTCTACGTCGGTGGACGGCCGCTCGGCGCGGCCGACGCCGGCGACGCGTCGAGGATGCCGAACCGATGCACGGCCGCGCCGGCGTTCCGTCCGTTCGCCGGATCGGAGTGGAACGGCTGGGGCGGCGACGCCGCCAACACCCGTTTCCAGCAGAATCCAGGGCTGTCGGCGGAGGACGTCCCGACGCTCACGCTCAAGTGGGCGTTCGGCTTCCCGATGGGCAACTCGTCCTACGGCCAGCCGGCTGTCGTGGGCGGGCGCGTGTTCGTCGGTTCGGACACGGGGTTCGTGTACTCGCTCGACGCGAAGAGCGGCTGCGTCCACTGGTCGTTCCGGGCGGCCGCCGGCGTGCGCACGGCGCCGACGCTCGGCACGGGCACGGATCAGCACCGCGTGCTCGTCTACTTCGGCGACATCAAGGCCAACGTGTACGCCGTGGACGCCGAGACCGGCGCCGAGGTGTGGAAGGACCGTCTCGACACGCACCCGGTGGCCCGCGTCACCGGCGCGCCGACGCTGGCGGCCGGCCGCCTCTACGTGCCGTTGTCGTCGCTCGAGGAATCCGGCGCCGGCAATCCGAGCTATCCGTGCTGCACGTTCCGGGGCGGCGTCGCCGCGTACGACGCGCTCACCGGCCGCCGGATCTGGAAGTCGTACACCGTGGCGGACGAGCCGAAGAAGACGGAGGTCACGTCGAAGGGGACCCAACTCTGGGCCCCGGCCGGCGCGGGGGTGTGGTCGTCGCCCACCGTGGACCTCCAGCGCAAGGCCGTGTACGTCGCGACCGGCAACGGCTACACCGAACCGGCGGACCCGGCCTCCGACGCCGTCATCGCCTACGACCTCGACACCGGCAGGCGCCTGTGGGTACGCCAGGTGATGGCGCTCGATCACTACGTGCGCGACTGTCCCGGCGTCTACCGGCCCAACGTGCCCACCGAGAACAAGTCCGAGACGTGCCCGGACGACCTCGGGCCCGATTTCGACTTCGGCAACGCGCCCATCCTCAGGACCGCGCCCGGCGGGAAGGGCGTGATCGTCATCGGCCAGAAAAGCGGTCACGCGTGGGGGCTCGATCCGGACAAGGCGGGCGCCATCGTGTGGAGCCGCCAGCTCGGGCTCGGCTGGGAGAACGGGGGCGGCGGCATGATGTGGGGCTCGGCCGCCGACGGCCGGCTGGCGTACTTCCCGGTGACGCGCGGCGGCAACGGCCTGGGCCTCGCCGCCGTCGGGCTGGGGAGCGGCGAGATCGCCTGGCGGGCCTCGCCGCCGGAGGGCGGGGCGGCCCCCGTCACCGTGATGCCGGGCGCCGTCTTCATGGGCGCCAGCACCGGCACCGTCTACGCGTACTCGACCGCCACGGGGAAGGCCCTGTGGTCGTTCGACACGAACCGGACCTTCGACACCGTGAACAAGGTGGACGCGAAGGGCGGCGGCATCAACGCCGCCGGGCCCGTCGTGGCCGGCGGCATGGTGTTCGTCTCGTCCGGCTACTCGGACCTCGGCGGCGGCAACCGCGGCAACGTGCTGCTGGCATTCGGGCGTCCCTAGCCCACGGACGGATCCCACCGGGCCCGCGTGCAGGCCCGTCGTTTTTCAGGAGGAAGGCATGAACATCGCGACACTGAGGAGGCGTCTCGGCGCCGGCGCCCTGGCGGGCGCCGTCGCCCTGCTGCTGGGGGCGGGCGCCGCGCGGGCGCAGGTCGTCGGCGCGAACCTGTCGGGCCGCGTCGTGGACGAGAGCGGCGGGGCCCTGCCGGGCGTGACCGTCACGATCACGAACACGGCGAACGGCGCCGCGCAGACGGTCGTGACGAATGAAGAAGGCGCCTACCGGGCCGTGGCGCTGCAGCCGGCGCCCTACCGCGTGGTCGCCGAGCTGGCCGGCTTCGGCACGGCGACCCGCGAGCTCGTGCTCACGATTGGCGCCAACGCGACGCTGGACCTCCGGATGGGCGTGGCGACGCTCCAGGAGTCGATCACGGTCACGGCGACGACGCCGATCGTGGAGGTGGCCCGGGCGGCGCCGACCTCGACCATCGTCGAGTCGCAGATCCAGGCGCTGCCGGTCCTCGAGCGCAACTTCCTCGCCCTGGCGCAGCTCATGCCTGGAGCGGCCCCGAACTACACGAGCAAGTTCTCGCGCGTGAAGTTCGGCGGTCCGGCCGACCAGCGCAACGGCTACACGACGATCGTCGACGGCGGCGACCTGGACGACGCGATCTGGGGCGATCCCACCGTGAACGTCAGCCAGGACGCGGTGCAGGAATTCAAGGTGTTCCGCAACCAGTTCGACGCCCAGTACGGGGCCGCCCTGGCGGCGGTCGTCACCGTGGCCACGAAGTCCGGCACCAACGCCCTCCACGGCACGGCGTA
Source organism: Vicinamibacterales bacterium (assembly GCA_041394705.1). Lineage (GTDB taxonomy): Bacteria > Acidobacteriota > Vicinamibacteria > Vicinamibacterales > UBA2999 > CADEFD01. Next base: position 225,496 of record JAWKHS010000010.1, on the reverse strand, counting down.
CTACTTCGGCCGCGACGACTCGCTGAACGCCCGGAACGCCTTCCAGCGCACCAAGCCCGTCTACGGCCAGAAGCGCACGGGCGGCTCGATCGGCGGACCGATCGCCTTGAATCGGACGCACTTCTTCGGCGCCTACGAGTACACGAGCGTCGACAAGCAGAACATCATCTCGCTGCCGGCCAGCAACCCGTTCGCGGCGGCCGAGAACGGCGTGTTCCCGGCCACGTCCCGCGAGCACATGGCGGTGGCCAAGGTGGACCACCGCTTCAACGACCGGTCGTCGGTGTTCGTGCGCTACGCGTTCGACGACCAGTACGCCACCCGCACGGGCACCGTCACGGCCGACTCGGCCAACGTCAACGACTCGAGCAAGATGCACAGCGTCATCGGCGAGCAGAACTGGGTGCTCTCGAACTCCGCCGTGAACACCCTGCGCGGGCACTACATGTGGAACGAGGTGGCCACCGTGCCGGTGACCATCGGCGTGCCCCAAATCGTGCGGCCCTCGGTGACGACCGGCCAGAACTGGACGTCCCCGCAGTTCTTCCCGCGCACCCGCCTCCAGGTCTTCGAGACGTTCTACAAGACGGCCGGCAACCACGACCTGAAGGTGGGCGCCGACTACACCTACGCCAAGCACAGCTACGAGGCGCACTTCTACGAGAGCGGCTACTGGCAGTTCGGCACCGACGCGCCGTTCAACGCCGCGGTTCCGTCCACGTGGCCGATCGCGTTCGTGCAGCAGACCAACGGCAACTACGACTACAACTCGCACATCCTGGCCGCCTACGCGCAGGACGACTGGCGCGTCACCGACCGCCTGCGACTCAACCTCGGACTGCGCTACGACCTGGACACGAACCTGCGGATGAACGACGTCTACCGCCGCGTGCTGGCGGACCCGACCTACGCCGGCCTCGACAACTTCGTCAGCAGCGATCGCGGGACCGACGCGAACAACATCCAGCCCCGTCTCGGCGCCACCTACGACGTCATGGGGACCGGACGCCTCGTGGCGCGCGCCGGCTGGGGCCTCTACATCACGCGCAACCGCCACTACTTCGGGCTCACCGCGCAGGACCGCCTGCTCGGCGTGGCCGTGCGCATCACGGACCCGGCCCAGCTGCAGCACTATCCCGACATCAGCGCCGTGCTCGGCGGCAAGTCCCTCTCGGACTACGTGGCCTCCGGCGCCGCGCGCTCCGTCTACATCATCCCGGACGGCTACGAGCTGCCCGAGTCGAAGAACTACACCTTGGGGCTCGGGTGGCAGATCAACGACACGACCGGGATCGACGTGGACGCCGTGCACGCCTACGGCTACAAGCAGCTCGGCGGCCTGGACCTGAACCTGCCCGCCTCGGGACGGATCAGCGCGGCCAACCCCCGGCCGGTCAGCCAGTTCACGGAGGTGAAGTCGCTCGAGAACTTCACCAAGAGCTGGTACAACGCCGTCGAGACGCAGTTCCGGACTCGGTTCAAGGGCGTCGAGAGCTTCACCCTGTCCTACACGCTCTCCACGTCGAAGCGGGACGGCGTGAACCACTACCAGACCTACCCCGGCACGATGCGGACGCCGAACGAGAAGGGCTACAGCGAGCAGGACACGCGCCACAACGTGTCGGCGTCGGCCGCGGTGGAACTGCCGTACGGCGTGCAGTTGAGCGGCATCCTGCGCGCGCTGAGCGGCACGCCCTTCGCCGTGTCCGCCGGATTCGACATCGACGGCGACGGCCAGGCGCAGAACGACCGGCCGGCCGGCCTCGGCATCACCGTGGGCCGCGAGAACACCGCGGAGGAACTCCGGATCATCAACGAGCTGCGGGCCACGCGGAACCTGGCGCCCATCACGGCCGACCAGCTGAAGCTCAACCCGTTCGTCTCGCTCGACCTGCGGCTCACCAAGGACTTCGCCGTGACCGGCGGATCGCGCGTGGAGCTGTTCCTCGAAAGCTACAACACGCTCAACCGCGTGAACTACGCCGGCGGCGGCTCGACCAGCATCGTGTCGTCGGCGCTGCTCATCCGGAACGCCGCGCGCGATCCGCGCCAGATCCAGATCGGCGCCCGCGTGACGTTCTGAGTCCGGCCGGGCCGGGAGCCGCGCCGTCGGCTTCCGGCCCCCTCCCCTTCGAGAGGTCTTCGTTCATGCGCACCCTTCTGATCCGTTCGATGTTCGTCGCGGCCCTGGTCGCGGCGGTCGGTCCCCAGGCCCCGGAAGCCCGGCAGGCGGCCGGCCGGCCCGCCAAGCTCGCCCTCGTCGGCGGCATGCTGCTCGACGGCTACGAGGCGGGGCCCATCCACCACGCCGCCATCCTCATCGACGGCGACCGCATCGTGAAGGTGGCGCCGGCGGCCGAGATCACGATTCCGCCCGACTACACGGTGGTCGACACCAGCGGACGCACGATGATGCCGGGCATGATCGAGCTGCACGCCCACCTCATCCTGCTGGGCCACGGCAACTACGGCGAGTGGTTCCCATGGATCGCCAAGCAGGGCCCGGGCATGCTGACGACCGTGATGGAGACGGCGGCGAAGCAGCTCCTCTTCGCCGGCGTCACGTCGGCCGTCGACCTGGGCGCGCCCCTCAAGGAGAGCCTCGACGTGCGCGACCGCATCGCCAGGGGCGCCATCCCCGGGCCGCGCATGTCGATGGCCGGCTCCTGGATCACCAGGAACGGCGGGGGCATGACCGATCAGTTCGGCGGCATCGCCGTCACCAGCAGCGCGCAGGCCGCGGCCGAGGTGGAGAAGCTCATCGCCGCCGGCGTCGACGTCATCAAGGCGCACTCGGGCCTGACCCGCGACGACTACAAGGCCATCGCCGACACGGCGCACAAGCACAACGTCCGCGTGCACGCCCACGTCTACGCCGAGGAGGACGTGCGCAACGCCCTGGAGATGGGCATCGACGTCCTGAGCCACGCCGGATCGGCGGGCACGGCGCCTCCGTACAGCCAGCAGCTCATCACCGACATCGTCAACGCCGGGCGCCCCGTCGTGATCACGGCGGCGCACCGGGCCTGGGTCTATCCCGACACGGTGGCTTTCCCCGAGCGGCTCCAGGACCCGTTGCTGAAGCAGATGCCACCCGTCATCTACAACGAGATCCAGCGCTCGTTCACCAACTGGCGGGCCCTCGGCTACTTCCAGCGGACCGACCGCGAGATGGTGTTCCGCGAGCGCGGCGTCAAGCAGTTCACCGAGTCGGGGACGGTGCTCGGCATGGGCACCGACTCCGGCACGCCCATGAACTTCCACACCGAGGCGCTGTGGCGCGAGGCCAAGGTGCACGTGGACATGGGCTATCCGGCCATCAAGGTGATCTCGTCGCTGACCCGCATCGGCGCGAACATCCTCGGCAAGCAGCGCGACCTGGGCACGATCGAGCCGGGCAAGCTGGCCGACATCATCGTCGTGGACGGCGACCCGCTGTACGACATCACCGCGCTCGCGCACGTCGAGACCGTGGTCAAGGGCGGGAAGGTCTACAAGCAGCCGGGCATGAAGTAGCCGGCGGTGAAGGCCCCGGCCCCGTCGCCCGTGGCCCGGCGATTCGGGTAGCATCCCCGCGGGAGACCCACCGTGCATCGACTCGTCCCCGGCTCGTTCGTGATCGCCGTGCTCCTGGCCGCGCCGCTCCGGGCCCAGGTACCGCCACCGACGGCGGCGCCGCCCGCGGCCGAGGCGCCCGGGCCGCCGAACGACTACACGAAGGACGACGCCTGGCTGTGCCGGCCCGGCCGCCGCGACGCGTGCGACATCGACCACACGACGACCGTCATCGCGGCCGACGGCACGATGACGGCCGAGCGGTGGACGGCCGACCCGACGGCGCCGGTCGACTGCTTCTACGTCTACCCGACGATCTCCACCGACACGACGACCAACAGCGACATGACCGCCGATCCGGCGGAGCTGAACGTGGTCAAGCAGCAGTTCGCGCGGTTCGCCTCGGTGTGCCGGCCCTTCGCGCCGCTCTACCGGCAGATCACGCTGGCGGGCCTCCGGCAGCGCATGTCCGGCCAGGGCTTCGGTCTCGGCGGCGGGCTGGCCTACGACGACGTGCGCGACGCCTGGAACGACTACCTGAAGCGAGACAACCGCGGGCGGGGCGTGGTGCTCATCGGCCACTCGCAGGGCTCGTTCATCCTGACGTCTCTCATCAGGAACGAGATCGACGGGAAGCCGGTGCAGCAGCGCCTCGTCTCGGCCATCCTGATGGGCTCGACCGTCGAGGTGCCGAAGGGGCGGGACGTCGGCGGAGCCTTCGCAGAGGTGCCCGTGTGCCGGTCGGCGGCGCAGGTCGGGTGCGTCATCGCGTTCGCGTCGTTCCGCGCCACGGCGCCTCCACCCGCCGACACGCTGTTCGGGCACGCGCGGGGCGACGGCGCCGTCGCGGTCTGCGTGAATCCGGCGACGTTCGACGGAGGCAGCGGCGACCTTCACGCCTACCTCGACGCCACCGGCCAGACGATCGTCAGCCGACCCGCGCTGGCGCCGTGGGTGGCCACCGAGGGCGCGGCGGTCGCCACGCCGTGGGTGAGCGTCCCCGGCCTGCTCACGGCCCGCTGTGCCAGCAACGAGCACGCCCAGTATCTGGAGATCACGGTCCACGGCGATCCCGCGGATCCGCGCGTGGACGACATCACCGGCGACATCGGCACGCCCGCGCGCCGTGCCGTCAACTGGGGCCTGCACCTCGTCGACGTCAACCTCACGATGGGGAACCTCATCGACGTCGTCCGCCAGCAGGGCCGGACCTGGCAGGCGAAGCACTAGGCTAGCGTCCGGGCGGCCGTGGCGCCGACCCGACCGTCGGGCCGGCGCCGGATGACCTCGAGCGTCCGGCCAGGGTGTCGAGCGATATCCACCCGACCGTCGCCGGTGACACACCGCGTCGGGAAAGTCCCCACGGACGTGTGCCTCGCCGTGGTGCGGGTCGTGCACCACCCTGAGTGAAAGGAGTGCTCATGCTCAGGCGTGCTGACGACATCACGCACCTCCGCGCGGTCGGGGTCGATGGCGACATCGGGCGCGTCCGCGACCTCTACTTCGACGACGACCGTTGGGTGGTGCGCTACCTCGTCGTGGGAACCGGCGGATGGCTCGGCCCCGACGTCCTCCTGTCACCGGTGATGGTGTCGGGGGTCGATTGGGCGCGCCATCGTCTCCGGTTCGCGCTGACCAGGGACGAGGTGGCCCGCGGTCCGTCGATCAACCTCGTGCGTCCCGTGTCTCGGCGGGACGAGACCCGCTACTACGCCTACTTCGGCTTCGCGCCGTATTGGACGGACACCGGCATCTGGCCGCAGGCGGCGGCTCCCGGGATCTTCGCGGACGAGGCCGCCGCCACTCGCGCCAGGGCGGCCGCCTCGCTGGCGCCGCCGCGGGCGCCCGCGGACGCGGAGGCGGAGGCGCACCTGCACAGCGCGAGAGCCGTGACCGGGTACGACATCGCCGCCGCCGACGGTCGGATCGGCCACTTCCATGGCTTCCTGGTCGACGAGGACAGCTGGGCCATCCGCTACCTCGAGGTGACGACCGGCCACTGGATCGGCCGGACGGCCGTGGCCGTCGCCCGCGAGGCGCTCGGACACGTGGACTGGCCCGAGCGCGTGGTGACCGTCGGGCTGACGCGCCACGAGATCGAGACCGGCCCGCGGGTCGATCGGCTCGAGCGCGAACAGGAACGGCGCGAGTCCCCGCTCCACTGATCAGCCACGCGCGCGTCAGCCGGCAGCCGCTGCCTCGGCGTCGGCGTTCACGATCACGGGCATGCGGCCCTTCCACCGCGTCCACGCGGTCGGGTCGCACGCCAGCTCGCACATGAAGTGGGCCACGTTGGCCATGTTCGTCTCGCCCGGCTGGAAGATGCTGCTGACGAGCGACTCGTGCAGGGCGTAGGCCGTGACGCCGCCCTCGCGCAGCGTGTCCGGGCGGACGGCCACCCACTCGACGTGCGGATCGCCCCCGCCCACCTCGCGGGCCAGGAGGTCCGCCGCCCGCTGGTTGTCGCGGGCGGGCGGGACGAGCTGCCGCAGGACCCATAGCGCCAGCCGTTGTCCCGCGCCGTGCGCGGCCTCCTTCGCCCCGGCCCGGTGCGCGGCCACCGTGCTCATCAGGATCACGTGCACGGGACGCGCGGGCGCCATCTTCCGGACGGCGTCCACCACGTTCGACAGGGCCCGCGTCACCAGGCTGAAGGGCGGCCCGAAGATCCCCCGGGCGCTGATGGTGTGACCGAGGCACGAGATGACGGCGTCGCAGCCCTCGAGGTGCCGCCGCAGGTCCTCCGGCACGAGGGCGAGCAGTTCGGCCTCCACGACCGCCAGGCGCGGGTGGCCTCGCACCTCGGCGGGCAGGCGGCCGGCCGCCCGCACGATCGCGCGCACGGCGACGCCGCGCTCGAGCAGCTGCGCCAGGACGCGGCCACCGGTGCGGCCGGTGCCGCCGAGGAGCAGGACGGTGCGGCTGACCCCCATCGTCTACGCGCTGCCGATCAGGATTCCGGCCGCGAACACGAGCGCGCCGCCGACGACCACCTGGAGCGCGGCCTTCAGGAAGGGCGTGTCCATGTACCGGTTCTGGATCCAGGCGATGGCCCACAGCTCCACGAGCACCACGCCCATGGCGATGCCCGTGGCCGTCCAGAAGTGGGGGATGAGATAGGGCAGCGCGTGCCCCAGCCCGCCGATGGACGTCATCACGCCGGCGGCGATGCCGCGCTTGATCGGCGAGCCCCTGCCGGAGATCGTGCCGTCGTCCGACGCGGCTTCGGTGAAGCCCATCGAGATGCCCGCGCCCACCGACGCCGCCAGGCCCACCAGGAACGTCGGCCACGTCTCGCCGGTGGCGAACGCGGCGGCGAAGATCGGGGCCAGCGTGGAGACCGACCCGTCCATCAGGCCGGCGAGGCCCGGCTGCACCCACGTGAGGATGAACTGGCGATGCGCCTCCTGGTTCTCGGCCTCGCGTGCCACGGGCGGCAGGTGTTCGCGCTCCAGGCGCTGCCACGTGGCCTCGTGGCCGGACTCGGCGGCGGCGAGCCTGGCCAGGAGGTCGCGCGTGCCGGCGTCGGTCGTGCGGGCCGCGGCGTGCTGGTAGAACTCGCGCGCCTCCTTCTCCATGCGCAGCGACTCGTCGCGGATGCGGTCCAGGCCCAGGTTCTCGACGAGCCACGTCGGCCGGCGCGAGTAGAAGCCGGCGACGTGCTCCCGCCGGATGAGCGGCATCACGTCGCCGAAGCGGCGCCGGTGCTCGGCGACGAGGCCCGCACGGTGCCGGTCCTCTTCCTCGGCGGCGTCGTCGAAGACCTTCGCCGACTGCGGGTACTGCGGGCGGAGGCGCTGGGCGTACCAGCGGTAGATGCGGGCGTCGTCCTCCTCGGACGAGACGGCCAGCGCGAGGACTTCCTGCTCCGTCAGGTCCTTGAAGTCGCGGCGGTGCGCGAAGCCGGGAATCATGCGGCCAGTATGGTTCCCGGCGCCGCGGCGTGTCCACGACGCCTGGCCGCGATCGCCCCGCGCGCGGCTGCCGTGTGTCAGCGGTCCGGCGGCGGCACCACGCCGCGGACGGCCCAGGCCCGCGCGGGCAGCGTGAACGCGCGATCGGGACCATCGCCGAGCAGCGTGCGGCGCAGCGCGTCGGCGAGCGCCCGGCGCGCTGCGGGCGACATGGCGGCGGCCTGGCGGCCGGCCGGGCCCTCGCCCTCGAGGAAGGGCCGCCAGTAGTCGTCGAAGCCGGCGAACGCCGTCTCGATGACGAGCGGCCGCTCGACGATCGCCTCCAGCCCCGCGCGGCGCCACGCCTCCGTGAGCTCGCCGCTCCGGCAGAACGGCATCGCGGCCTCGTCGCGGTCCCGCGCACCGGGATCGACCTGCGCGGCGGCGTCCCAGAAGCGCCGGAGCATCGCCATGCCCTCGCCGTAGTCCCAGACCGCCGCCGCCACCACGCCGCCCGGGCGCGTCACGCGGCACATCTCGCCGACCGCGCGCTCGCGGTCCGGGACGAAGTTCAGCGCGAGGAGCGACAGCGTCCGGTCGAAAGCGGCCGCCGGCGCGTCCAGCCGCAGCGCATCCCCCACGCGAAACCTGGCGCGTCCTCCGGCGGCCTGCTCCGCGGCCTGCACGTAGGCGGCCGAGCGGTCCACGCCTTCGACGCGGACCCGGGCGCCGACGGCGGCGGCCGCGAAGGACAGCGCGCCGGTGCCGCACCCCACGTCGAGCACGGCGTCCCCGTCGGACACGCCGGCGAACGCCACGAACGAGGGGGCCAGCCGCCGGCTCCAGCGGCCCATGAAGCGTTCGTACGCGCGGCTCGCGGTGAAGAGCGCGTCGGTCTGGCCGGGCGGGCCCGGTGGAGGTGTCGGCATGGACTGGGCCGGCGCCCGAACACGGCGCCGTCGAGCCTCACGGTAGCGGGCCCCGGAGCGCCGCGGAAGTGCGAAAATCGGACCGCTTCCGGTTCGCAGCTCGTGCCGGTCGCGCCGTGCCGACTTCCGGGAGGCTGTGGCGATGGCCGAATACCGTCAGTACTGTCCGGTCGCGCGGGCGTCGGAGATCCTGGCCGACCGCTGGACGCCCCTCATCGTGCGTGAGCTGCTGGCCGGCAGCGGGCATTTCAACGCCATCGAGCGGGGTCTGCCCGGCATCTCGCGGTCGCTCCTCGCCGAGCGGCTGCGGCACCTCGAGGACGCCGGCGTCGTCGAGCGCCGCGCCGGAGGGCGGCCCAACGTCAGCGAGTACGTGCTGACCGAGGCAGGTCAGGAACTGCGGGCCGTCATCGACCGCCTCGGCGCCTGGGGCGTGCGCTGGGCCTTCGGCGACCCCCGCCCCGAGGAGCTCGATGCGGCCCTGCTCGTGTGGAAGATCCACCAGCGCATCGACCGCGGCAGGCTGCCGCCGACGCGCACGGTCGTGGAGTTCGACTTCCGCGGACGCGGCGCGCGGCGCGTGTGGCTGGTGCTCGAGCCGCGCGAGGTGTCGGTGTGTCTCCGGCCTCCGCGCTTCGAGACCGATGTGGTCGTGCACGCCGAGCTCCTGGACGTCTACCGGGTGTGGCTCGGCCACGTGCCGTGGGCCACGGCCATCGGCAGCGGGCAGGTGACGATCGACGGCGATCCGGCGCTCGTCCGGGCCTTGCCCGGGTGGCTGCTGTGGAGCCCGATGGCCGTGCACGTCCGCGAGCACCAGGTCGCCTGCGCGGTGCCGTCTCGCCCGCGCCGGGCGCCGCGGCGCCCCGCCCCGCCCTCTCCCCGCTGACGGGCTGGAACACCACGTCCGGCCTGGAATCCAAGGGACGCCACGAGGTCGTGCGCCGCACGGCCCGCCATCCCTGGAGGCCCCGTCATGATCCAGTCAGGACCCGTCCGCCCGCGCGGCGGCACGGTCGCCGTCTGTGCCGCATCGCTCCTCTTCTGCGCCGGTGCGTCCGCGCGCGCACAAGGCACCAGTCCCAGCGAGCTCCGACAGTTCATCGACCGCCAGGTCGGCGGCCTGCACCGGCTGATCGTACCGGCGCACGACGCCGATCTGCCCGTGCCCCGCCTGGCCGACGGCCGGCCCGATCCCGTCTTCGAGACCACCGAGGCGAAGCGGTACCTCGGGAAGATGCTGTTCCACGACCCGGTCCGCACGCAGCGCATCGACACCGCCTTCGGCGGCGTGCCCGTCACGTCGGGCACGGCGTCGTGCGGCAGCTGCCATTTCGGCGCCGCCGCCTCGAAGGCGGGCACGCTCCTGAACTTCGCCGTCGGCGGTGAGGGCCGGGGCTATACGGATGCCAGCGGCACCTTCCATCCACGTCGCCGGCCCCGCCTCGACATCCTGCCCAGGCTCCGCAGCGTGCCCCTCTACCCCGGCGACGCGCTCGTCGACGAGCTCCCCACGCTGACCGACGTCTACGAATTCGCCATCGGCAGCCCGGCGCGCGGACGCAAGCTCCCGGATCCCGGGACGCTGCTGCGCACGGGCCGTCTCGATGCCCTCGACAGCGTCGCCCGCAATGCGCCGGGCGTGCTCGGGGCGGCCTTCAACAATCGGCTGCTCATGGGCGGCTTCGCCGGCGAGCCGGACGACGCCCCCGGCGGGCTGAACCCCTTCAACCACCCCGCGCAGGAGAACGTGGCGCTGCTGCTGCTCGACGCGCATCGCATGCTGGGCGCCCAGTCGGCGGCCCTGCAGGCGATCCCGGCCTTCGTGAAGCTGTTCCAGGATGCGTTCCCGGCGGAGGCGGCGCAGTACGCGGCGACCGGCGACCTGGACGTCCTCATCAACGACGTCACCGTGTTCCGGGCGACGGCCTCGTTCCTCCGCACCAGCGTGACGCGCGACACGCCGTGGGACCGTTTCCTCGCCGGCCAGAACCGCGCGCTCACGCCGGCCCAGCGCCGGGGCGCGCGGCTCTTCTTCACCTCCGCCCGGCAGGGCGGTGCCGGCTGCTACACGTGCCACAGCGGGCCGATGCTGAACAAGCAGGTCAACGACCCGGACGTGGCCGGCATGGGCCAGTTCGTCGAGCAGAACTTCTACAACCTCGGCCTGGCCGATCACCCGCTGCAGGCGTTGAACCGGGCCGCGCGCAACGATCCGGGCTTCCGCGACGACGGCCGTCGGGAGATCACGGGCAAGGACAGCGACGCCTTCAAGTTCCGCGTGCTCACGCTGCGGCAGCTGAAGGACGCGAAGCGCTTCACGCACAACGGCCTCTTCACGAGCGTCCGCCAGGTGGTCGAGTACTTCAACGCGGGCATCCCCCAGGACGCGGTGGCGGCGTCGGCCGGGACGCTCACTCGCCGCTTCACGCAGCCGCGCGGACCGCACGCCCCGCCCGGGCTGGGCCTGACGGCGTCCCAGGTGGACGACCTGACCGACTTCCTCGAGAACGGCCTCTACGATCCGGCCTTCGTCCGCTACGATCCGTCGTCGCCCACGCCGTTCTTCCAGCTCGGACCGCCCGACGTGACCTACTCGGTCTACCGGCCGGACCTCGCGGCACTCGGCGCGGTGGACGGCCTGCCCCTCAGCGGGAAGGCCGAGGACAACGACGATCCGCTGTCCCGCCGGGACATGGGCCTCGAGTTCCTGGACGTCACGGCTGCCACCACCGCCACGCTCGTCGACCGCGAGGTCCGAGGCCGGGGACGGGGGGCGACCAATGAGCGCTGGGTCTACCGGATCGCGAATCCGGGGACCGCGCCCGTGGACACACACCTGCTGCTCGTGGCGCGGGGGCTCTCGTTCGACGTCGAGATGACCAACGCCAGCGGGCGGACGAGCGGGGGCGACCCCTTCCTCAGAGTCTTCCTTCCTGGCGGCGAGCTGGCGCCGGGCCAGAGCATCGACGTCGTCCTGGAGTTCCGCCGTCGTGCCAGTGCGCCGCCCGTCGGATTCAGGCTGGATCGGCTGTCCGGACAGGGCACGCCCTAGCGGCCCTGCCCGGCCACCGGCCACGACGCACGAGGCGCCGGCTCATCCGCGCGATGCTGCCCGGCGTCTCGTGGCGCCGACCGGGTGGGCGATTCCTGACGTCGCCCACCGGTCGGCGCTCGGTCGAGCCGGCCGTCGAAGGGCGTGACATAGAATCGTCGGACCTCGCCCGTCGTCCGGGCGGATCTCAGGAAGGGACACCATGACGCGATCGATTCTGCAGGCCCTCGTCCTCGTGCTCGCGACCGCACCGCTCTCGGCGCAGACCCCCAAGGGCTGGATGGTGCGCGCCGACCGCAGTACCAACGCGACCGACCCCGACGGCGCCGGCGACATCAAGTTGACGGCGATGGGCGGCGGCTTCCATGCCGTCAACCCAACCGCGGCCGTCTACTGGAACCCCGCGAACACGGCGTCCGGCAACTTCACGCTGAAAGGATCCTTCAAGCTCGTGAAGCCGAGCGGGCACACGAACTACTACGGGCTCGTCCTCGGCGGGAGCAACCTCGACAACGCCAAGCAGACCTACCTCTACTTCCTGGTCGCCCAGAACGGCAACTTCATGATCAGCCGCCGGATGAGCGACGCGCCACCGACCGCCATCGTGCCGCGGACGCCGAACGACGCGGTCGCGAAGCCCGGCGCCGACGGCACGTCCGTGAACGCCCTCGAGGTGCGCGTCGCCGGCGCCAACGTCCAGTTCGTCGTCAACGGCACGGTGGTCCACACCGCCGCCAAGGCGGATCTCGGCACCACCACGGACGGGATCGTGGGGATGCGCGTGAACCATCAGCTCGAAGTGCAGATCAACGACTTCGGCGTGACCAGGTAGCCCTCAGCGGATCCGCCAGCCGTTCACGGGGCCGGCGTGGAAGAAGGCGGCTGGCGTCATGACGCCGTCCTGCTTGAAGACCACGCCGTCCTTCATCACGAAGCTCACGCCCTTGAGCGCCTCCAGGTCGTCGAGCGGGTTGCCGGGCATGGCGATGAGATCGGCGAAGAAGCCCGGCTTGATCGGACCGCGCGTGGCCTCCGTTTCGCTGACGCGGTAGCCGGTGGTCGTCATGGCCCGCAGGGTGTCGGCGTTGGGGATGCCGGCATCCTTCCAGGTCTTGAGGAACTGCAGCACGAGCTCGCCCCGCGTCATGCCTTCCACCCAGTAGTCGGCGTCGGTCGAGAAGGTGAGGGCCACCTTGTTCTCGTAGGCGTTCCGCAGGCCGTCCACCGTCCGCTTGTAGGCCTCCGGCGAGACGGGATGGCCGGCCAGACCGGTGGGCGTCTCGGTGCCGGCGCGGAAGATGCCCTTCTCGGCCATGAGCTTGTGGAGTTCGTCGGTGAGGGGCCCCGAGTGCGCGAGCGACCACAGCCCGGCCTCGATGGCGGCGCGGGCGCCCCGAGCCGTCTGGATGTGGCCCTCCACCCTCAGCCCGGACTTGGCGGCCTCCGCGACGATGAAGCGCATCTCGTCGGCGGTGTAGCCGTAGGGCTTGCAGTCCACGCAGATCTTGATCACGCGCGCCCCGAAGAGCACGTTCTGCCGGATGGCCTTGACGATCTCGTCCCGGGTGTCGGCCTCGAGGTACTCCGGATAGACGATCTGGTGCTCGCGCGCCATCTCGGGCGTCGGCGAGAACTGGCCGCCCATGCCGCCGATGATGATCCCGGAGTTGATGATGGTCGGCCCGGGAATCCAGCCCTGCTCGATCGCCTGGCGCAGGGCCGTGTCGGCGTAGTTGCCGTTGTTGCCCATGTCGCGGACGATCGTGAAGCCCGCGTTCAGCATCTGGATGCCGTTCGATGCCGCCTGGATCGCCCGGAGCGCCGTCGACTCCTGCACGTAGGTGAAGTAGTAGACGTTGTTCTCGGGGACGGGCTTGTAGGTGAGGGCGAGGTGGTTGTGCGCCTCGACCAGGCCCGGCATCACGGTGGCGCCCGACAGGTCGATCACGCGTGCGCCGGCCGGGATCGGCACGTTCGGGCCGACGTCGCGGATCCGCGTCCCCTCGACGACGATCACCTGGTTCGCCAGGATGCGCCCGGCCTCGGGGTCGAGGAGCCGCCCGGCGCGAATCGCCGTCACGGCGGGCGCCTGCGAAGGCGCTTGCGCGGCGGGCGCGACTCCGAGCCACGCGACGGCGGCGAACACGACGGGCAGGACGGTGCGGGTCATGGTGGCTTCCTCCGGGAGTCGGCGGACCGTGTGGGCCCGCGTGGCGCGTCCACGCGCGGGCGGCGGAGTGGTCAGGGCGTGCGCGCGGCCAGCCGTTCCACCGCCGGGCGGACGGCCGCCGTCCACGCCGCGTAGCCGCGCTCGTTCAGGTTGAGCCGGTTCTCGGTGTAGAAGTCCGGGCGCGGCTGGCCGTCGGGCCCGAGCAGCGCGGGTTCCACGTCCGCGAACAGTGCCCGGCCGTCGGTGGCCATCCAGGTGCGCACGATGCGGTTGGCCTCGCGAATCGTCTGGATGTGCTCCCAGTGCGCGGGGCTGGGCTTGGTGCCGATCACCAGGACCTGCGTCTCCGGCAGCCGGCGGTGGATGAGCGCCACGAGCGCCCCCGTGTCCTCGGCGATCTGCCGGGCGGACTTGCCGGCGGCGACGTCGGCGTCGCCCGCGTAGAACACGACGACCTTGGGCCGGTAGGGGAAGATGATCCGGTCGGCGAAGTGCAGGGTGTCGGACACGTGCGAGCCGCCGTAGCCCCGTCGAATCGTCGTGAGGGCCGGGAACGCGGCGGCCACGTCCCAGTTGGTGATGCTCGAGCTGCCCACGAAGAGGACGGCACCGGGCGGCGGCGGCGAGGTCCGATCCGCGGCCTCGAACGCCGCGATGTCCTTCTCGAAGCGCGCCGGATCCGGCGACGGCGTGCGCGGCTGGGCGTGGAGGGGGGCCAGCCCCACTGCGAGCGCAAGGAGGAGGAACGCCATCGCTGGGATGCGCATGCGGCGCACACTAGCACAGGCGACGGCCAGTGACTCGATCGCGCGCCGGCATCGAGCGCCGGCCCGCGATCCGCAGTGCGAGTCGCCCGCCGGGCGCTAGGGCACCGTGACGGTGCGCTCGACGGAGGGGGCGCTCGGGCCGCACGCGCTCACGGCGCGCGCGCGGACGTAGTACACGCCGGACGGGATGCCCGGGAACGAGACGCCGGCCTGGGGTGCGCCGAAGGGCAGCGACACCGCGGGCGTGCCGAATCCAGGCGAGACGCCGGCCTCCAGCAGGGTGCCGGTGATGCCGCCCGCGACGCTCCACGCGAACGACACCGTGTTGCCGGCCACGGCCGCCGTGAAGGTGGCCGGCGGTGTCGGGAACGAGCACCCGACGGCCAGGGCGATGTCCGACGTGAACGGGCTCGTGCCGGCCGCGTTCCTCGCCCGCACCCGGACGAAGTACCCGCCGGTGGGGACGCCGCCGCCGCCGATGCTCGTGCCGGTCACGGGGATGACGCCGAGTTCGGTGCCGCCCGGACTCGTGCCCACGGCCACGTCGTAGCCCGTCGGCGTCCCGCCGGTCGTGGGCGCGCCCCAGGTGATCGACACCGTGTTGCCGGCGACCGTGCCGGCCAGGTTCACGGGCGGGCCGGGCGCCACGGCCCCGGCGGCCTCGATCCGGTAGATCCGGCCGGTGCCGGGGTTCGTGTTGCTGACGTCGAAGTCCATGAAGTAGAGCTCGCCGGCGGGATCGCGGAAGAACGAGGCGATGCAGTGGAACGGGCCGCCCAGCTCCTGGGTGTGGTCGGTGTTGCTGCCCGGGGTGGCCTCGCCGCTGAACGGGTCGAGCTGAAGGCCGAGCGACCACACCTTGCCCTGGATGCAGTCGGCGTAGAAGTAGCGGCCGCGGTAGCTGGCGGCCAGCGCCGTCCCGCGGTACACGTAGCCGCCCGTGATGGCCTGGCCGACGGCGTGGGAGTACGCGAAGACCGGTGGCTGCACCGGGGTGTAGGACGGCGTCTCGGACGGATAGGTGGGGTTGTCGATGTCGCCCTCGAACACGCGCCAGCCGTAGTTGCGGCCGCCCTGGCCGGCCGGCTCGTAGTCGATCTCCTCGCGCGAGCCCTGGCCGACGTCGGCGACGACGAGGGCGTTGGTGGCGCCGGCGCCGAGGTCGTCGAAGCTGTAGCGCCAGGGGTTGCGGAGCCCGAACGCCCAGATCTCGGGCAGCGCGTTGGGCATGGGGAAGGTCGGGTTGTCCGGGGGGATCGTGTAACCGTTGGCCGGCGAGCCCGAGACGTCGATGCGGAGCATCTTGCCGAGGAGCGTCGTCGCCGTCTGGGCGTTGTTCTGCGGGTCGTCCCCGGAGCCGCCATCGCCGAGGCCGATGTACAGATAGCCGTCGGGCCCGAACACGAGATTGCCGCCGTTGTGGTTGGGAAACGGCTGCGTGATGAAGTCCTGGCGGGCGCCGCCGCCGGCGGGCCACTTGAGATCGAACCGCGTGGACAGGTCCACCGCCAGCGGATCGCTCGCGCTCCGCTGGAACCGCGCGACGACGGAGTTGCCCACGCTGCCCGTCTTGTCCGTGAAGTAGACGAACACCCGGCCCGACGTCGCCGCGTCCGGCGGGAACGCCATGCCGAGCAGCCCGCGCTCGTCGAACGAGAAGCGCACCACCGAGCGCAGGTCCAGGAACGGCGTCCGCTCGGCGCCGTTGAGGAACGTGCGGACCAGCCCGCTCTGGTCGACGATGTGGACGGCGCCCGGCACCACCGGATCCACGAGGACGGTATTCGGACGATCGAACCCGGACGCGATCAGGCGGGCGCGCAGTTGCGCCACCGCGGCGTCGGGCAGGGCGGCGACGAGCACGGCCGCGGCCAACAGCAACCGCACGGACATGGGCGAGTCTCCTCGGGAGAGGCCCGAAAAGGGTAGCACGCCCCCACAATCATCTCCGCCGGACGACGGCAGGGAGAGGAGGTGGCGCCCGGGCGATCCCTTCCTCCGGCTTCGCCAACTGACGCCCCACAATCATCTCCGGACGAAGGGATCGCCCGGACGCCACCTCCTGTGAAGGCGGTCAGGGCACGACGAGCATCCGTTCGGCCGACGGCCCGCTTGCGCCGCAGGCGTTGGCGGCGCGCACGCGCAGGAAGTAGGTGCCGGGCGGCGCCGCGACCGTGAAGGCCGTGGTCGGGGCATCGAACGGCGCCACGACGTCCACGCCGCCAGGTGCGAAGCCCGCCTCGAGCAGCGTCCGGGTGGCGCCCGGCGGCAGGGTCCAGGTGAAGGTCGCGAGTCCTGCCGTCAACGACGCCGTGAACGCGGACGGCACGGCCGGCGGTCCGCTGCAGCCGACGACCACCTGCAGGTCCGGCGTCGGCGCGCTGGTGCCGCCGGGGCCGACGGCCCGTACCCGCACGAAGTAGGAGCCGTCCGGGATGCCGCCGGTCGTGAGGCCGGGCGTCACGAGTGGCGCCGCGCCCAGATCGGCCAGGCCCGGCGCCGTGCCCGCCTCGAGGACATAGCTGGCCGTCGTGCCGCCGGTGGGTGACGGCGCCCAGCTGAGGGCGATGGTCGACCCGCCGACCTGGGCGGCGAGGTTCGTCGGCGGCTCCGGCGCCGCCGTGTCGCCGTCGACGATCTTGAAGACGCGGCCCGCGCCGCCGGCCGCGAAGTCGATGTCGGCGAAGTACAGCTCGCCGTCGCCGTCGCGGGCGAACGTGGTGATGCACTTGAACGGCCCGCCCATGTCGGCGGTGTGATCCGCCCGCGTGGTGGCCGTCACGGTGCCCGCCGTCGAATCGACCGTGAACCCGAGCGAGTAGACCGCGCCGAAGATGCAGTCGCCGAAGAAGTACCGGCCCCGGTGCGCGGACGGCAGCGCGGCTCCGCGGTAGACGTAGCCGCCGATCACCGACCACCCCGAGCTCCGGTCGTAGTCGTAGACGGGCGGCGTGTGCGGGAGGAAGGCGAGCGGCTCGGGCGGGATGTTCGGGTTGGGGATCGTGCCCTCGAAGGCCCGCCAGCCGTAGTTGCGCCCGCCGGGGCCCGGCAGTTCCACGTCGATCTCTTCGCGCGCGCTCTGGCCGACGTCGGCCATGAAGAGCGCGTCGGTCTTGCCCAGGCCGAGGTCGTCGAAGCTGTAGCGCCACGGATTCCGGACGCCGAAGGCCCACACCTCCGCGGGCACGTTCGCCACCGGAAAGGTCGGATTGCCTGGAGGAATGCTGTAGCCCACGGGATCGGCGTCGGGTACCGACACGTTCACGCGGAGCACCTTGCCGAGCAGTGACGCCGGGTTCTGGGCATGGCCGTTCGGGTCGTTGTCGCCGCCTCCGTCGCCGAGCCCGATGTACAGGTACGCGTCGGGGCCGAAGGCGAGGTGCCCGCCGTTGTGCATCGACGTGGGCTGCGCGATGAAGCCCTGACGGCCGCCGCCGGGCGCCGGCCACTGCAGGTCCATCCGGCTTGCCGGGTCGACCACCCGGGGATTGGCCGTCGAGCGGAGGAAGCGCGCGATCACGGTGTTGCCGGCCTGGTCGTTGAAGTGGACGAAGACCCGCCGGCTCGACGCGGCGTCCCTGGGGAACGCCAGTCCCAGCAGGCCCTGCTCGCCGCCGGGCGGCGTCACCACGCCGGTGAGGTCGAGGAAGGGCGTGGGCAGGACCTGGCCGCGTCTGACCGCGAAGACCAGTCCGTTCGTCTGCGCGACGTACATCGTGTCCGGCAGGACGGGGTCGGCGGCCAGGGCCGACACGCCGACGAAGGTCCCCGGAAGGCGCAGTACGCGGAGGGCGGCGTGCGCGCTATCCGCACTCAACGCCGAGGCCAGCAGCACCGCGATCCCGATTCGCATGACACGTCCTCCACCTGGAGAGGGCGCGCGAACAGCGTAGCACCGGTCGGCGGATCGGGAGTCCCCGGTGGGGCATAATGCGGCCCGACCGGATGTCCCTGCCCGCGCCCTCCCGCCCCGCCGTTCCCTTCGCAGAGGTGTGTCACCTGATCGATGGCGTCCTCGACGTCCGCCAGGACATCCTCGCCTTCGCCCTCGACACGCTGTCCCTCGAGCGGTCCCTGCTGCGGCTGCGCGAGGGCATGCGCACGCACGTCTGGCACGTCGGCGGCCGGCGGCTCGACCTCGGTCCCGCCATCGCCGACTACGACGGGCGCACCAGACGCGAGGAAGGCCTCCACGCGCTGAACGACTGGGACGGCGTGGCCGACCGGGTCAACGACGACACGATTGCGGTGGACGTCCTCAATTACCTCGTCCGGATGCGCGGCACGGAGCGCCCGAACCGGACCACCGTGGCCATCCTCTTCGACTACTACCTGATGTACCTGCTGGCGCTCCTGTCCCTGCGGGCGTGGGACGAGGGGGACCCGGAGGCGCACCTGGGCCTGGTGGACGCGCTCCTGGCACGCGTGCAGGGGCCGGAGGGCAGCGGCCAGCGGTTCTGCGAGGACGCCGAGGCGCTGGCGCTCATCGCCACCGCCCACTACGAGCGCCAGGAGCACGGCTACGACATGCTCCTCGAGCGGGTGCGGGCCCTCGGGCCCGTCCGCCGCACGCGGACGGCGATCCAGCACTGCGCCGCCATGGGCTCGCACCTCCGCTTCGGGTTCGAGGCCACCTACGCCCGCGACATCATCAAGATGCGCGACGACAACGTGGCGGACTATCCCTGGCTGTGCTTCGCCGTGGCCGGTGCCGCCGAGGAATACGTCCGCCTCACCGAGGCGGGCGCGTTCGGCCCGGAGCGCGACGTCGTCGTGGAGGCGCTCCTGAACGGCCTGACGCCGGACGCGCGGGCGTTCGTGGGGGCGCCGTTCGCCACGCTCGTCCCGCACGAGGCCGAGCGCTCGCGCGCCCGGGAACTGCTGCTGGCCCACCGCGACCGTCTGCGGGACGAGTTCGAAGCCTATCGCCCCACGTCGGAGCGCTACTCGCCGCTCTCGTTCTTCTTCAACTTCTCGCACAACGTGCTGAAGGGCATGGTCGTCGACGCCCTCTTCAACGCGGAGCCGTGGCCGGTGACGCTGACGGACCTGTTCACGGGCTACCCGCACGACCCCGAGGTCTCCGCGTACAAGACGGCCCTGGCCACCACGCTCATGGGCTACGCCCGCGCCAATCCGCAGCGGATCCGCGGCAAGCTGATGCCCGTGATCGTCTACGACCCGGCCACCGGCCGCGAGTCGTTCGGCCACACGGTGCGGCGGTTCATGGAATAGGCGCGGCCCCGCGTCCGGTCCCTCCGTCGGCGACCGGCTCGGCGAACACGAGCAGGTTGGTCGCCACGCGCCGGCCGCCTGGCGAGTCCGACGACGTGTTCAGGAGCGTGGCCTCGCCCGTGGCGGGATCCCGCCAGGCCATGGAGGTCGATCCGCCACCGTCCAGGTTGATGGCGTCCCACACGCCGAAGTCGCGGACGAGCATCACCGCGATCTCTGGAAGGGTCATGCCCTCGCTCCCCCCGCGTGCGTCGACCGTGAACAGGGTGAGGCGTCGCCGGTCCCGCGACAGGCCCGCCACGGTGCGCGCGGTCACGACGTCGTACCACGAGCGGGCGTTCGAGTAGCGGCCGTCGGGGCCGGGGACGAGCGCGCCGCCGGGGTGCGCGGCATCGCGGTAGACGGGGATCGTGACCGTGCCGCCCGTCACGATCTGGGCCGAGCCGGCCACGGCGTTCCACACGGCGCCCCGCTCGCGCACGAGGCGCCCGTCGCCGCCGGGGCGGCGGTGCACGAGACGCGCGCGCTGGCGTCTGTCGAAGCGGAGGGCCGGCGCGTCGGCGACGATGGCGAAGTTCTGCTCCGGCGCTTCGAAGGCGGAGTAGACGCGGCCCTCCGAGGCGGCCAGGCCGATGACCCAGGCATCGGCGTCGTCGGAGGGGAAGGGCAGGAAGAAGTGGCCGTTCACGGCCAGCTGGGCGCCGGCGTGCGCGAGGGCGTTCACGGTGGTCTCACGGACCACCTCGCGGCTGCCGCCCGGCGGCGTGACGGACACGCGGATGCCTCGCGCCGACAGGTCCACCACGGCGATGTGCGCGCGGATCGGGCGGGGCGTGGACCAGCTCCGGGCCATGACGGTGACGCCCCGGTAGGGCCGTGCGGTCCAGGCGCCGGCGGCGTCGACGGCGGCCGGCTGGCGAGCCAGCAGCATGGACGCCGCGGCCAGGACCAGCACGACGGCCAGCCCCCGGCGACCACGCTCGTGCATGCGGCCCAGTCTAGCGCGGGCCCCTGCCAGCCAACGGGACCGTGCGCGCCCGTGCGACCGTCGCCGTCCGGACGCTACAATCGGCGCCATGATCGCACCCGCGCCTCGCTCGTTCGCCGTCCTGGTCCTCGCGTCGCTGGCCGTCGCGTGCGGCGGATCGCCTCCGGCCTCTACGCCCGCGGACGGGGCCGCCCCGGCGGCGGCGCCGCAGCGCTTCGACGTCGTCATCGCCAACGGCCGCGTGGTGGACGGCACCGGCGCGCCCTGGTTCAAGGCCGACGTCGGCATCACGGGCGACCGCATCACCGCCCTCGGGAATCTCTCGCGCGCCGAGGCGGGCACCCGCATCGACGCGTCCAACCTGGTGGTGGCGCCGGGCTTCATCGACCTGCTCGGCCAGTCCGAGTTCAACGTGCTCGTGGACAGCCGGGTGGCCAGCAAGATCACCCAGGGCATCACCACCGAGATCACGGGCGAGGGCGGGTCGATTGCGCCCGTGAACGACCGGATGATGGAGGGGCGCAAGGCCAGCTACGACTTCTTCAAGATCGTCCAGGACTGGCGCACGCTGGACGAGTACTTCGCGCGCCTGGCGCGGTCCACGTCGGCCGTGAACATCGGCACGTTCGTGGGCTCTGGCGGGCTGCGCGATTACGTCATCGGCCAGGAGGATCGCCCGGCCTCGGCCGGGGAACTGACCGAGATGAAGCGGCTCGTCGCCGAGGCCATGCAGCAGGGCGCGCTCGGCGTGAGCTCGTCGCTCCAGTACGTGCCGAACCGCTTCTCGTCCACCGACGAGCTCGTCGAGCTGGCCAGGACCGCCGCCGAGTACGGCGGCATCTACATCACGCACCAGCGCTCCGAGGCCAACAAGATCGACGAGTCGATCGGGGAGGTGCTGGCGATCGCGGAACGCGCGAACATCCCGGCCGAGATCTGGCACCTGAAGACGGCCTACAAGGCGAACTGGGGACGGATGCCGGCCATCCTCGCCCGGCTGGAGGAGGCGCGCGCCCGCGGGCTGCGCGTCTCCGCGAACATCTACCCCTACACCCGCGCCTCGAACGGGCTCGACGCGTGCCTGCCGGTATGGGTGAGGGAGGGCGGCGCCGACGCCATGATCGCGCGGTTGAAGGATCCCGGGACCCGCGCCCGCGTGAAGCGGGACATGGACGATCCCAACGCCCCGTACGAGAACCAGTGGTACGGCTCGGGCGGCCCGGCGGGCGTGATGCTGAGCTCGGTGCTGGACCCGTCGCTCCGGAAATACGAGGGCATGAACTTCGTCGAGATCGGCAAGGCGATGGGGAAGGACCCGCGCGATGCCGCGATGGACCTCGTGATCGCCGACCACGCCGAGTCGTCCGTGATCATCTCGATCATGACCGACGCCGACGTCGTCGCCGCGATGAAGACGCCGTGGGTGTCCTTCGACACCGACTCCGGCGCCCGCGCCGAGGACGGGCCGCTCTCGGAGTCGAAGTCCCATCCCCGTGCCTGGGGCACCTTCACGCGGGTGCTGGCGAAGTACGTCCGCGAGGATCACGTCCTGACGTTGGAAGACGCCGTCCGAAAGGCGTCCTCGCAGGCAGCCATCCGCGTGGGGATCACGGACCGAGGCATCGTGCGCCCAGGCCTGATGGCCGACCTGGTCGTCTTCGACCCCGCCACCGTCCAGGACGTGGCGACGTTCGAGGATCCGAACCACTACTCGACGGGGATGCGCCACGTCTTCGTGAACGGGCAGGCCGTGGTGGCCGACGGGGCGATCACGGCGGCCCGCCCCGGCCGGGCCCTCCGTGGGCCGGGGTACACTGGCGCGCGCTGAGGATGCCGCCATGCCGCGACTCGTCCTGGCCGCCGCCGCGCTCGCGGCAGCCGCAGGCTGCTCCGCGCCGGAGCCGCCGTCGGTGACCTATCCTCCCACCCGGAAAGGCGACGAGGTCGACACCTATCACGGCACGGCGGTGCCCGATCCCTACCGCTGGCTCGAGGACGACACATCGGCCGAGACGGCCGCGTGGGTCGAGGCGCAGAACGCCGTCACCTCGGCCCACCTGGCGACGATCCCGTTCCGGGCGGCCCTGGCCGCGCGCCTGGAGGCGCTCTACGACTACCCGAAGTACGGCGAGCCGTTCCGTCGCGGCGACACCTACTACTTCTCGAAGAACGACGGCCTGCAGAACCAGGCCGTGATCTACCGCCAGCGGGGGCTCGACGGTCCGCCCGAGGTCGTGCTCGATCCGAACACGCTCTCGCCCGACGGGACGACGAAGCTCGGCGTCTTCGCCGTGTCGGGGGACGGTACCCGCGCGGTGTACGGCCTGTCGGAAGGCGGCTCCGACTGGAACACCTACAGGGTGCTCGACCTCCGGACGACGCAGCCGCTGGTCGACACCGTCGAGTGGGTCAAGGTGTCCGGAGCGGCGTGGGCGGGCGACGGCTTCTTCTACAGCCGGTATCCGGCTCCGGAGAAGGGCAAGGAGCTCTCGACGAAGAACGTCGACCACCAGGTGTTCTTCCATCGCGTCGGCACCCCGCAATCGGCCGATGAGCTCGTGTTCGCGGACGCGGCCAACCCCGAGCGCTTCCACACGGTGGAGACGACCGAGGACGAGCGATACCTCATCCTGACGGTCTCGGACAGGGGCAAGGGCAAGAAGGGCAACGCCGTCTTCTTCCGCGACCTGGCCTCGAAGGACCGCACGTTCCGGCCGATCGTGGCCGAGATCGGCGACGACACCTTCACCGTCGTCGACAACATCGGGCCGCACTTCCTCGTCTACACGGACCGCAAGGCGCCCAACGGCCGCGTGTTCCTGTTCGACCCGGCGCATCCCGACGAGCCGTCATGGCGGGACGTCCTGCCGGAGCGGCCCGAGCCGCTCGACGGCGTGGCCACGGGGGGCGGCAAGCTCTTCGCGACCTACCTCAAGGACGTCACTTCGCGGTCGTACGTCTTCGCGATGGACGGGACGCTCGAGCACGAGCTGGCGCTGCCCGGTCCCGGCACGGTCACGGGCCTGGGCGGCCGGCGCGACGATCCCGCGATCTTCTTCACCTACACGTCGTTCAACTACCCGCCGACCATCTTCCGCTACGACGTGGCCACGCGCGCCGTCAGCCCGTTCCGCGAGGTGATCATCCCGGGCTTCCGGGCCGGCGACTACGAGGTCACGGAGGTCTTCGTCACGAGCAAGGACGGCACGAAGGTGCCGATGTTCCTCACCCACAAGAAGGGCCTTCAGAAGACCGGGGCGCATCCCACGCTGATGTACGGCTACGGCGGCTTCAACATCACGACCGCGCCGGGCTTCAGCGCCCTGCGGGTGGCGCTGCTCGAACAGGGCGTCGTCTACGCGTCGGTGAACATCCGTGGGGGCGCCGAGTACGGCGAGGCCTGGCACGACGCCGGGACGAAGCTCCGGAAGCAGAACGTCTTCGACGACTTCATCGCCGCGGCGGAATGGCTGATCGCGAACCGCTACACGTCACCGACGCGGCTGGCGATGACCGGCGGGTCGAACGGAGGACTGCTCGTGGGGGCCGTGATGAACCAGCGCCCCGATCTCTTCGCCGTGGCCATCCCGCAGGTGGGCGTGATGGACATGCTGCGGTTCCACACGTTCACCATCGGGTGGAACTGGATACCGGACTACGGGTCCAGCGACGATCCCGAGGAGTTCAAGGCGCTGTACGCCTACTCGCCTCTGCACAACCTGAAGGCCGGCACCCGGTATCCGGCGACGCTCGTGACCACGGCCGACCACGACGACCGCGTGGTGCCCGCGCACTCGTTCAAGTACGCCGCGACCCTGCAGGAGCGGCAGGGCGGTCCGGCGCCGGTCCTCATCCGCATCGACACCAGGAGCGGCCACGGCGCCAGCAACACGAGGAAGCAGATCGAGACCACGGCCGACATCTACGCGTTTCTGCTGTACCATCTGGGCGTCACGCCCACCCTCTAGGCGAGACGGGCACGGCGCTGTTGCACGAACTGGCACACGCGGCGTCCGGAGGGCTTGAGTCATCGGCGCGGTCGGTCGATTCTCCGATGAGCGTGATGTCCATCAAGGCGGGTGCGGTCGATGGCTGACCAGGGGACCGTCTGGCCCGGGGGCCTCGAGGCGTTGGGCGCCGGCCTGCCCGCGTTCCTGGAGTCGGCACCGGACGCCATGGTCATCGTCGGTCCCGACGGCGTGATCCGCCTGGCCAACCAGCAGGCGCGGACGCTGTTCGGCTACGCGAAGGGCGATCTCGTGGGCCGGCCCATCGAGGAACTCGTGCCCGAGCGCTACCGCCGCGCGCATCCGGCGTCCCGGCAGGGATACAGCCGCGAGCCGCGCATCCGGCCCATGGGCGCCAGCAGCGCGCTCCACGCCCTTCGAAAGGACGGCAGCGAGTTTCCCGCCGAGATCAGCCTGGGGCCGATCGTGACGGCGGACGGCGTCTTCGTGACGGCGGCCATCCGGGACATCAGCGAGCGGTTGCGGGTCGCCGAGGAGCGGCGGGAGGCCCGTCAGGCCATCGAGGCCGCCGACGCGCTCAAGGCGAACCTGCGGGAGCGCGAGATCCTCCTCCAGGAGATCCATCACCGGGTCAAGAACAACCTCCAGGTGATCTCGAGCCTCATCAACATGCAGCGGCGCACCGTGGCCGACGAGGCGGCGAGGACCGCCCTCGTGGAGTGCCAGACGCGCGTCCAGGCGATCGGCCTCGTGCACGAGCAGCTGTACCGCGCGGGCGACTACGCGCGGGTGCCCTTCTCCGACTACGTCCGCACCCTGGTCACGGGCCTGCAGCAGGGCCTGGGCTCGGAACGCGTCCAGGTGCGGTTCGACCTCGAGCCGCTGTCGCTCCGGGTGGACAAGGCCATCCCCTGCGGTCTCATCGTCAACGAGCTCGTGACCAACGCCTTCAAGCACGCCTTCCCGGACGAGCGGCCGGGTGCCATCAGCGTTCGCCTCGCCACCGTGGACGGCCGGATCGCCCTGACCGTCGCCGACGACGGCGTGGGCCTCCACCCGTCGGGCGACGCCGCGGACCGGTCCGTGGGCCAGACGCTCGTCAGGACGCTCGTCGAACAGGTGCACGGGGCCCTCGAGGTGACCGAGTCGCCCGGCACGAGCTACACCCTGTCCTTCCCCCAGGAGTCCCCGTGAACGCCGCAGCTGAACCCCGCCCGATCCTGATCGTGGAGGACGAGCGGCTCGTCGCCCTCGACCTCAAGCACACCCTGAGCGACTTCGGGTTCACGGGCGCGGCCCTTGCCGCCTCCGCGGACGAGGCGCTGGCGCGCGCCGCGGAGCGCCCCCCCCACCTCGTCCTGATGGACATCCGGATCGAGGGCAACCGCGACGGCATCGAGACCGCCGAAGCGCTGAAAGCCCGCTACGACGTGCCCGTGGTCTTCCTGACCGCGCACGCCGACGAGACGACGCTGCAGCGGGCGAAGGCCACCCTTCCGCACGGGTACCTGTTGAAGCCGGTCAAGGCCGCGGAACTGCGGACCGCCGTCGAGGTCTCGCTGGTCCGCCACGACATGGAGCGCCGCCAGCGCGAACGGGAAGAGTGGTTCTCGGCGACGCTCGAGTCGATTGCGGACGCCGTCGTCGCGGTGGGGCTCGACGGCCGCGTCGCGTTCATGAACGCCGCCGCGGCGGCGCTCACCGGCGCGCCGGTGGGGCCGAGCGTCGGCAAGCCCGTCAGCGAGGTGCTGCGCTTCGAGGGCGAGGCGCCCGATTGGGAACTGCCCGTGCTGCGGGCGCTCCGCACCGGCGAGACGGTCAGCGTCGACGAGGGGCGGCTCGTGAACCTCGCGACGCGGGCGCCGCATGTCGTCACGGACAGCGCCGCGCCCGTGATCGATTCCCGCTCGAGGCGCACCCTCGGGGCCGTGATGGTGTTCAGCGACGTCACCGAGCGCCAGGAGCTCAGGGCGCGGCTCGAGCTCACCGAGCGGCTCGCGTCGATCGGCACCATGGCGGCGGGCGTGGCGCACGAGGTGAACAACCCCCTCGCCGTCGTCGTCGCCAACACGGACTACGTGAAGTCGATTCTGGCGCGGCGGTCCGCGGTCGCCGCGGACGCCGATGCCGGGCCGGCCGGCGCGGACCTGGCGCACATGACCGCGGCGCTCGGCGACGTCGAGTCGGCCGCCGGACGGATCGGCCAGATCGTGTCCGACCTCAAGGCCTTCGCCCGGCCCGCGAGCGACGACGCCGGCCCCGCAGACGTCGTGGCGACCATCGAGTGGGCACTCCGGGCCACCGTGCACGAGTTCAAGACGCGCGCGCACGTCGAGCGCCGCCTGATGCCGGTCCCGCCGGCCGCGATCAACCCGGTCCGCCTGGGCCAGATCGTGCTGAACCTGCTCACCAACGCCGTCCAGGCCATCGCGCCCGGGCGCGTGGCCGAGAACGCCGTGACCGTCACGACCGCGGTCGACGCCCGGGGCCGTGTCGTCATCGAGGTGCGCGACACCGGAAGCGGCATCGCGCCCGATGTCCGCGGCCACATCTTCGAGCCGTTCTTCACCACCAAGCGGGACGACGGCGGAACAGGGCTCGGGCTCGCGATCTGCCACGGCATCGTCGTGTCGGTCGGGGGAGAGATCGCGGTCGAGAGCACGCCGGGCGCGGGCTCGTGCTTCCGCGTCGTCCTGCCCGCCGCGGCCGTGCGCATGCCGGCCGGCCAGGTCCAGCCCGGCGTCGAGGTGCCGGCCGGCGTCCGGGTGCTCGCCGTGGACGACGAGCCGCTGCTCATCGACGTGATCGCCCGCATGCTGCCGGGCGCCGACGTGAAGACCACCACGGACGCCAGCGACGCCCTGGCGCTCATCGAGGGCGGGGCGAGCTTCGAGGTGATCTTCGTGGACGTCGCGATGCCGGCCATGTCCGGCATCGAGTTCTTCCGCCGGCTCCGCGATCGGTCTCCGGAACTGGCCGTCCGCGTCGTCTTCATGAGCGGCGGCGTGTTCGACCGGGAGTTCGAGGCGTTCCTCAAGACGGTGCCCAACCGCCGCATCGGCAAGCCGTTCGGCATGGAGGAGATCCGGCGGCTCGTGGCCGACGCCGCGCGCGCGCAGTGACGCCGGCGGCCGCTCCGCCGGGTCGCGCGCTCGCGACGGCCGCGCCCGACGGGCTACCATGGCGCAGAGGGCATCCGGTGTGACGCACGTGTATTCCCGACGACAGCTGTTGACCGATGCCGCCGGCCTGGCCGGCCTGGCGGCCCTGGGGATTCCCGACTGGGCCTGGGCCGTGCAGGACGGCGAGGAGCCGGTGGTCCTCACCGACTACACCTCGTCGTTCAGGATCGAGGCCTCGGAGACGACCCCCCGGGCCAAGTGCTACGACCTCCGGACCCTCACGCGCTGGGTGACGCCGGCGGACGAGCACTACGCGTTCTCGCAGACGCGCGCGCCCGAGGTCGATCCGGCCAGCTACCGGCTGCGCGTCGGCGGCTTCGTGCAGCGCCCGCTCGAGATGACGCTGGACCAGTTGAAGGCGCGGACGGACCGCCGCGACGAGGCCGTGACCCTCGAGTGCTCGGGCAACTCCACCAGGTCCAACCGCATGGCGGGCCTGCTGTCGAACGGGGTGTGGACGGGCGTCGGCCTGAAGAGCCTGCTCGAAGAGGCCGGCGTCACCGCCGAGGCCCGCGAGGTGCTCTTCCTGGGCCTCGACCTGGAGCGGGAGAAGAAGTTCCAGGCCGGCAACCGCGAGTACGAGGCCCCGCACGGCCGGTCGATCTCGCTCATCGACGCGCTGCACCCCGACACGATGCTGGCCTTCGCCCTGAACGGCGCGCCCATCCCGCGGGACCAGGGCTTTCCGGTCCGCCTGCTCGTGCCCGGCTGGTACGGCATGACCCAGGTGAAGTGGCTGGGACGGATCGAGGTGCTCGACCGCCGCTACGAGGGCCAGCACCAGGTCCGCAACTACCTGTCGCTGCGGTCGGTGCCAACACCCGACGGCCCGATGTGGATCGATACGTCGATCTCGAAGACCCGCCTCAAGTCGCTCGTGGCGCGCGTGACCCGTGCCCGGCAGGGGAGCGGGTGGCGCTACCGCATCGCCGGGCCGGCCTGGGGCGGCCAGGCGCCCATCGCGGCTGTCGAGGTGTCGATCGACGGCGGCGCGTGGCAGCGCGCCGCCATCGACCCGCTGCCCGAGGACGTCCGACGGCTGCCCAGCCGCGGCAAGTACGGCTGGGTCCTGTGGTCGCTCACGGTGCCGGACCTCTCCGTCGGGACGCACACCCTGGTCTCGCGCGCGATCGACGCCACCGGCGCGGTGCAGCCGACCAAGCCGGAGCGGGATGCCGCGATTGCGAGCGGCCGGGAAGACAACTCGCAGTGGACCCGGGAGATCCGCGTCGAGCCCTGACCCGCCCATCGCACGTCCGAGTGCCGCGCGCCGGGACGGCCCGCGCGCGACGCGCGTCGCCAACGGGCCCCGGTTACCGCGCCGCCGATCCGGCGTCGATTGCCTGAAGCGCGGTCAGGAAGGCCCGCTGCGCGGGGTTGATCCGGCGGCCGGCGTCGGCGAGGTCGAACCAGGCGGCCCGATCCACCTCGGGGACCTCCCGCCATCGTCCGCTACCCGGCGGCCACTCGACGCGGACGGCGTTGCTCACGAGCGCCGCCGGGTCCATGTCCCCTTGGACGGCCCAGGCGTGCACCACCTTTCCGCCGGCCTGCGTGACCTGGCCCAGCGGGGCCGCCGGTCCGTCGGCGGTGGCGCCCGTCTCCTCGGCGAACTCGCGGCGGGCCGCCGTCAGCAGGTCCTCGCCGGGCGACGGCTGGCCCTTGGGCAGCGTCCAGGCGCCGGCGTCCCTGCGAGCCCAGAACGGGCCGCCCGGGTGCACCAGCAGCACCTCCAGCGTGGCCCCGCGTCCGCGGTACAGCAGGATCCCGGCCGACGTCTTCGCCATCGCCGCCATCGTACCGGTCCCGCGGCCGCGGCGCTCCCGGCGCGCTGCGGTCACCGCAGGTAGGGAATGGTCTGCGGGCCGTGGGGCAGCACGGCCAGCGTCGCGTCGCTGCCCGCGGCCGCCAGCGCCTCGCGCACCGCGATGCCCACGTCGGTGACGGGCTCCAGATGCGCGGCCCGGATCTGGTCGTGGGTCAGCCCATCCGCCTTGACGAGGACGCGGGCGCGCCGCTGGATGAGCGCCTGCACCTGCACCTGCCACGCGTCCTGCTCGGCGAAGCCCGGCGCCTCCACCATCTCGAGCAGCTCGCCAGGCGTCCGGCGCTGCTTGAGGAGGCGGCCGTACGGCCCGTGGTCGGGCACGCCGTCCCGGCACTCGGCGGCGCAGACGATCGTGCCGCCGGGCTTCACGATGCAGGCGGCCGCGGACATGCCCTTCACGGCCTGGTAGAGATTCTGGTCGAGGGGGTAGCCCGAATTGGTCGTGACCACGACATCGACGCGCGCGTCCACCGGGCACATGGCCGTCGCGCGCACGTGGGCGCAGGCCGCGGCGTGCTCGGCGAAGAGCTCGCCGGCGAAGACGGCCGTGATGGCCTGATCGCGGTTGAGGGCCACGTCGAGCGCGAAGTCCACGCCCGTGAGCCGCGCGATCTCGCGCACGTCGTCGTGGATGGGGTTGCCCTCGGTGAGGCCCCAGGTGGCGTTCGGGTGGCCGATGTGCCGCGCGTCGTGCAGGACCAGCGTCGTCGCCAGCCCCGCGAGCCCGGGCGCGACCATCTTCGGGCCGCCGCTGAAGCCCGCGAAGAAGTGCGGCTCGACGAAGCCGGTGGTGAGGCGGACGTCGGCATCGAGCCAGGCGCGGTTCAGCCAGATCGGCACGCCCGCGGAGGTGGCGCCGGCGCAGGCGAGCGTGGCCTCGTCGCGCGCGTCGTGGTTGACCACGCGGTAGCGCGCCACGATGTCGGCGCCCAGCATCCGCGTGAGCTCGTCCGCCGTGTTCGCCCGGTGCGTGCCGGTGGCAATCAGGATGGTGACGTCCTCGGCGCGCACCTGGGGCAGCGCCCGGACGATGGCCGCGAGCATGCCCTCTCGCGGCTGCGCGCGCGTGATGTCGCAGACCGAGATCGCCACACGCTGGCCGGCGGTGACGAGTGTCGAGAGCGGCGGTCCCGCCGTGGGCGCCGCAAGCGCGGCGTCGAGCGCGGCCGCGGGATCGGCCACCGCCGGGGCGTGCCGTGGGGCGACGACGACCGTCCGTTCGTCGGGGACGTCGAGTTCCAGGCCGCTCGTGCCGTAGTCGAGGTGGACGCGCATGGCGCTATTGTCGCCGCCGGTGAGGCGCCAGGGCCATGTCGAGCAGCTCGACGACGTGCAGGACCTCGCACCCGGCGCCGGCCTGTGCCAGCGCGGCCTGGAGCTGGGTCAGGCAGCCGATGTTCGCCGTGACCGCCATGTCCGCGCCCGAGGCGACGACGGCCGCCGCCTTCCGCCGGCCCAGTGCGTCGGCCACCGCGGGCTGCTCGATGTTGTAGAGGCCAGCCGACCCGCAGCAGACCCCGGCCTCGGCGATCGGCACGAGCGTCAGGTCCTCGACCGCGTCCAGGAGGCGGCGGGGCGCGGTCGTGACCTGCTGGGCGTGCGCGAGGTGGCAGGCGTCCTGGTAGGCCACGCGCAGGGGGCGGGGAAGGCGCATGGGGGCCGGGAGCCCCAGGCGGTCGAGATACTCCGTCACGTCGGCCACGGGCGGACCGTCGCCGGGGTGATGGTCCTTCAGCGAGGACCCGCAGCCCGCGGCCGTCGTCACGACGGCGTCCACGTCGGCCGGGAACCTGGTGAGGTGGCGCCGCGCCATCGCCTCGCCTCGCGCGAGGTCGCCGCTGTGCAGGGCGAGCGCGCCGCAGCAGCCCTGCCCCTGCGGTACCACGACATCGACGCCGTTGGCGGCCAGGACCCGGACCGCCGCGGCGCTCGTCTCCGGACGAAGGACGCCCTGGACGCAGCCTGTCATCAGCGCCACCTTGCCTCGCCGGCGGCCGGCGGCCGGCGTGAAGGCCGGCGGATCGAGCGGAGCCGGCAGTCCGCTGGGCAGGAGCGCCAGCATCGCGGCCGTGGAGGCCGGCAGCATCGGCGCGAAGGGACGGGCGGCGAGGCCCGCCAGGGCCGCCAGGCGGAAGAGCGCGGGCGACTCCATCACGCGGAGCAGGAGTGACAGGCGACGCCGCGCCGGCCGGGGCCGCGCCTCGACGAGGCGCGCGCGCATCGGCTCGATGAGATCGCGATAGCGGACGCCGGACGGACAGGCCGTCTCGCAGGCCAGGCAGCCGAGACAGCGATCGAGGTGCGGCGCCGCGCCGGCGAGCGGCAGCGCGCCCTCGAGCACCTCCTTCATCAGGACGATCCGACCCCTCGGCGCGTCCATCTCCTCGCCGAGGACGCGGTAGGTGGGACAGGCGGGCAGGCAGAAGCCGCAGTGCACGCAGGACGACACGGCCTGGGCCATGCGGGCCTGCGTGGGAGAGGACGGGTCGGCCGGGATCGCGTGCTGCATGGTCAGGCGAACCGCGCGTCGGGATCGATCGCCTGTCGGACGCGCGAGGCGAAGACGTGGTCGGCGGGCCGGCCGAGCGCCTCACCCGCCCGCGCGCCGCGGACCATGACGCCGCGCCAGCCCCGGGCGTCGAGGGCCCTCGACACCGCGGCCAGGTCGTCACCGGGCGCCAGGAAGACGAGTGAGCCTCCGACAGACGCGCGGGCCGGCCCGAAGGCCGCGACCGTCTGCAGCACGTCCAGCAGGCGGGAGGGTGCCGACGGAATCTTGGCGACGGCGGACTGGGTGAGGACGGGCGGCGCCGCCCAGGCCTCCGCGTCCGCGGCGCCCGTCAGCACGTCGCCGTCGAGCGCCAGGGCCTGCCGCGTGAGCGCGACGCGCCTGTCGAGGGCGCCGGACGCGCCCGCCAGGCGGACCGAGACCGTGCGCGTGGCGGCGTCGAGATCCAGGGCGTCGGGATCGAGGTTCGCCAGCCGCACCCGCTCGTGGGCGGCGACGGCCGACTCGAGCGAGGGTGCGGCCGCGGTGACGGTCGCGCGGGCCACGGGCCGCGGGAACACCTTCAGGCTCGCCTCCACGATCACGCCGAGCCGTCCGGCGCTCCCGACGAGCGCGTGGTGGGTCAGGAAGCCCGCGGCGTTCTTCACCACCTGGCCGCCGCTGACGACGAGCCGCCCGCGGCCGTCCACGATCCGGGCGCCGATGAGGAAATCGCGGACGCCGCCGTAGCGGTAGCGTGAGGGACCGCTCCAGCCGCTCGCCACGACGCCGCCCACGGTCGCGCCCTCGTCGGCCAGCGGCGGATCGAATGGGAGGTACTGGCCGTGCGCGGCCAGGGCGGCCTCGATGACCGAGACCGGCGTGCCGCCCAGCGCCGTGACCACGCACTCGGCCGGGTCGTAGGCGACGATGCCGGCGAGACCCGTCAGCGCGAGCACGGGCGTCTGGTCGCGGCCCGGCCGCCGCTTCGTGCCGGCGCCCGCGACGCGCAGCGCGCCGCGCGACGCCGCCACGTGGCGGCACACCGCGTCGATCGTGTCGGGGGCCGCGCTCATGCCGGCGTCGCCAGCATCTTCCCGCGGTTGGCCAGCCGGCGCGCGTCCACCGCCTCGCGCAGCCGCTGCATGAAGGCCATGTCCTCGGGGCGATACATCTCCGGGAGGAACGCCCGCTTCTCGAGGCCGACCCCGTGCTCGCCCGTGATCGACCCGCCGAGGCGGATGCACAGGCGGAGGATGTCGGCGGCCAGCGCCTCGGCCCGCTCCAGCGCGCCGTGTTCGCGTCCGTCGAAGAGGATGAGCGGGTGCAGGTTGCCGTCACCGGCGTGGAACACGTTGGCGACCCGCAGGCCGTGCTGGCGCGAGAGGCCCTCGATGGCGACCAGGGCATCGCCCAGCTTCGTCCGCGGCACGACGCCGTCCTGCACCAGGAAGTCCGGACTCAGGCGGCCCACCGCCGAGAAGGCGCACTTGCGTCCCTTCCAGAGGAGGGCGCGCTCGTCCGCGTTGGCGGCCACGTGCACGTGGAAGGGCGCCGATTCGTCCAGCACCTGCCGGAGCCTGGCCAGCTCCGCCTCGGTCTCGGCGGCCGCGCCTTCCAGTTCCACGAGCAGGACGGCGGCCGCGTCGGCGGGGTAGCCGGCGTGCACCGCCGCCTCGGCCGCGTCCATGGCCAGGCGGTCCATGATCTCCATGGCGCCGGGCAGGAGACCGGCCGCGATGATGCGGGTGACGGCGTCGCCCGCCGCCTGGAGTGAGCGGTAGCTGGCCAGCACTGTCCGATAGGTCTCGGGCACGGGCACGAGCCGCACCGTGATCTCGAGCGCCACGCCGAAGAGGCCTTCGGAGCCGACGAAGAGGCCCGTGAGGTCGGGTCCCGCGTCCTCCGGGCCGTCTCCGCCGAGCCGCACCACGGCGCCGTCGGGCAGCACCGCCTCGAGGCCGAGCACGTGGTTGGCCGTCATGCCGTGGCGGAAGCAGTGGGCGCCGCCCGAGTTGAAGGCGACGTTCCCGCCGATGGTGCACACCGACTGGCTGGACGGATCGGGCGCGTAGTAGAGGCCGTGCGGCGCGGCGGCCGCGGAGATGTCGAGGTTGATCACGCCCGGCTCGACGACGGCCAGGCGGTCCACCGGGTCGAGGCGCAGGATGCGGTTCAGGCGGTTGAGCGCGATGACGACGCCGCCGTCGACGGGCACCGACCCGCCCGACAGGCTGGTCCCCGAGCCGCGCGCCACGAACGGCACGCCGTGCGCGTGGCACAGCCGGACGGTGGCCACGACCTCGTCCTTCGACTCGGCCAGCACCACCGCGTGGGGGCGCGTCCGGAAGGCCGTCAACCCATCGCTTTCGTAGGCGGCGAGCGCGCCCGCCGCCGTCAGCAGGCGGTCCGGCGGATAGAGGCGCCCGAGCGCCGCGAGGAAGTCCGACATCGGCCGGCGGCTAGGGCTGCCGCCCGGCCGCGCTCGTCGTCCCGGCTGGCGTGTCCGCGTCCCCGGGCGCTGTCTCCCACGTGTAGGGGCGCGTGGTGACGTAGCGCTCGAACCAGTCGAGCTCGACGTTCACCTTGAAGAGCTCGTGGCGGAGTTCGCCCCAGCCGTGCGGCTCGCGCGGCGCCTTGTACAGGTGCGTGGGCACGCCCAGGCTCTTGAGGGCGCGGTACATCTCCACCGACTGCGGCGACGGCACCCTGACGTCCTCCTCGCCGACCAGGAAGATCGTGGGCGTCTTCACGTTCGAGACGTACTTGAGCGGCGAGTGCTCCCAGTAGGTCTCGATTGGGGCGTCGGCCTGCCACGGAGTGCCGCCGAACCACGGCGTGCGGTAGGTGCGGACGTCGCTCTGGGCGTACATCGACACCCAGTTGGCGGCGCCGGCGCCGGACGCCGCGGCCTTGAAGCGGTTCGTGAAGGTGATGATCTTGTTCGTCATGTGCCCGCCGCCGCTCCAGCCCATCTTGGCCATGCGGTCCCCGTCCACGAGGCCGATCGCAATCAGGTGATCGACGCCCGCCATCACGTCGAGGTGGGCGTTGACGAAGTAGTGGCCCACCATGTCCCGCAGGAACGGATCGCCGTACCCGGTGGAGCCGCGGTAGTTGGGCTGCAGGACGACGTAGCCCTTCGCGGTGAGGACCTGCGTGTAGTTGCCCCAGCGCCCGAAGCCGTACTTGTCGGATGCCTGCGGCCCGCCGTGCGTCTGGACGACCAGCGGATACCGCTGGCCCGGCTGGTAGTCGAGCGGGTAGAAGACCAGCCCCTCCACCGTGACGCCGTCGGCGCCCTTCCACGACACCATCTCCTGACGCGGCAGCCGGAAGTCGCGGGCGTAGCGGTCGAACACGTGGCTCACCTGCGCGATGGGCCCGGTCGTCATGGTGAAGACGTCGCCCGCGTTGGCGGGATCGTCCTTCGTGAAGACGTGACGGCCCGTGGCCGGCGCGAAGCTCCACCCGCCGATCGCGTGCTGGCCCGAGGTGAGCGCCTTCGGCGTGCCGCCGGCGGCCGGGATCTCGAAGATCTCGCTGTGCACGCCCATGTTCGCCACGAAGTAGATGGCGCTGCCGTCCTTCGACCAGGCGGCGTCGGTCACCTCGTTGCCGAACTCGCGCGTGAGGTCGCGGGCCTGGCCGCCCGCGGCGGACACCACGAAGAGGTTGGCGTTGTAGTAGGTCTCGAACCGGTCGTTGGAGCCGGAGAGGAAGAGCACCTGCCGGCCGTCGGGCGACAGGCTGGCGCCGCTCTCGGTCACCGTGTTCTTCGTGAGAGCCGTTGCGCCGCTTCCATCGGCGCGCATGAGCCACACCTCGCCCTGGTCGAAATCGCCGATGTTCGGCGACGGGGCGCGGTGGTGGGCGATCGTCGTCCCGTCCCGCGAGACCTCGTAGCCGATGACGGAGAAGCCGCCAGACGTCAGCGGCGTTTCGGCCTTCGTCGCCACCTCGACCCGCCACAGGTGGCGCTGCTGGAAGTTCTCGTCGAAGGCGTAGACGTCGTCCTTCCGCTTCTCGCGGGCCGCCTGCTCGTCGGACTTCGGATCCGCAGCGACGAAGTAGATCCACCGGCCATCGGGCGACCA
Source organism: Vicinamibacterales bacterium (assembly GCA_041394705.1). GTDB lineage: Bacteria > Acidobacteriota > Vicinamibacteria > Vicinamibacterales > UBA2999 > CADEFD01. Next base: position 189,341 of record JAWKHS010000010.1, on the reverse strand, counting down.
GGACGGGTCGCTCACGGCCGTCTTGTGCGCGGTGAGGACCTGCGCTTCTCCGCCGTCCATCGAGAGCAGGTAGATCTGTGACACCTCGGCGCCGTTGCGTTTGGCGACGAACGCCAGGCGCCCGCCGTCCGGCGACCAGCGCGGGGCGCTTTCGCCGTCGGTCCCATAGGTGAGCTGGACCATCCCGGTGCCGTCCACCGGCGCGCGCCAGACGTGGCTGATGCGTTTGTTGGCCGTCCAGTCGGCGTCTCCGCGGACGAACGCCACCTGGGTGCCGTCGGGCGAGAGCTGCGGACCGCTCACGGTCGGCAGGCTGATGACGTCGACGATGCTCATCGGACGCTGGGCGTGGGCCGCGGCGGCGGCCAGCAGCGTCAGGACGGGCGCGAGGGCGAAGCGGGAGCGCGTCATGGAGACCTCCGCGAAGACCGAGGGATCGCGGGGAGTGTAGCGCAGGTGCGGCGCCGCCACCCCGTCCGGCGCGGGCGTCGAACGGCCGCCCGGGCGCGGCGTGCCGGCGGAGCGTCAGCCGAGCACGCGGCGCAGGGCCCCCACGGCCTCCTGGCCGCCGACGAACACGAAGAGCACCAGGATCACGACGAGGAGCAGGTTCGTGAGCATCGCGTTCTTCGGCACGGCCCGGTCCTCCCACGCGACGCGGTTGTTCAGGTAGAGCAGCGTACCGGCCAGGAACGGGACGAACAGGCTGCCGATCACGGTGTAGGTCACGATGATGAGCAGCGGCGCGCCGGTGAAGGCGAGGGGGAGCGGCACCAGCGAGATGAAGACGAGGCCGAGCTGATAGGGCCGGCTCGTGACCTTCGTGATTTCCTCGCGCGCCTCGAGGCTCAGGCCCTTCATCACGCCGTAGATGTCCGCGTACAGGTACGGCACGCTCTGCCAGACGCCCAGGAGCGACGCGAAGACCGCGGCCCAGAAGCCGAGCCCGTACGCCCACACGCCGAAGGAGCCGAGCACGGTGCCCAGGAAGGCCGCCATCCGGGGCACCGCCTCGGCGTCGCGGAGCGCCACCTGCGGCACGAAGAATGCGGTGTTGGCGATGAGCATGATCGACATGCCGAAGATCGCCGTGAAGACATACGCCACGGCCACGTCGCCCCGGACGTAGGAGAGCCAGCTCGATCCGCGCATGCCCTCCTCGCGCATCCAGTAGTTGTAGGAGAGCATCGTGACCGACCCGCCGATGCCGCCGATGAGCGAGAGCACGTAGGTGCCGCTGCCGGCCGGGATGATGGGCACCACCAGCCCCTCGAGGGCGGGACCGGGATCGCGCATCGTGAGCACGGCGCAGACGAGGATGCTGAAGCCCATCACGCCCACGAGCGTCTTCATGAGCTTCTCGAAGCGCTCGTACCCCCCGAACCACACGAACGCGAACCCGATCACGCTGTGCAGGACGGCGCCCCACGACTGCGGCACCGCGCCCCCGGTGAGGTTGGCGAGCCCGAGGCCGCAGGCGTTGGTCAGCGCCGCGCTGACCGCCACCGTCCACAGCAGCAGGTAGACGCCGAAGTAGAACTTCACCGACGCGTGGAGATGCTCGGCCCAGCCTTCGATCACGGTCTGGCCCGTGGCGAGCTGCCAGCGGGCGATTCCCTCGCTCAGGACGAACTTGAAGAAAGCGCCGAGCCCGATGGCCCACAGCAGCACGACGCCGTAGCGCGCGCCGCCGACGGTCGCTGACACGACGTCCCCGGAGCCGATGCCGGTGGCGGCCACGACGAGGCCGGGCCCGGCCAGTTTGAGGAAGCTCGACGCAGGACTGGTGGAGGGGGCGGTGCTGGATTGTGCCAAGGAGAACCTGTTGCGCGGGAAGAGTATCAGACTCCGACGGCCGCGGTGGCTCGCGCCCCGGCGACGACGGCCAGCGCGTCGCCGAAGGCGCGCTCGAACCCGTCGAGGGCCTCGGGCGTCACGACCGTCGGCAGCACGTAGAGCTGTCGCGTCGAGCTGAACACGCCGCGGTTGGCCAGCGCCAGGTGCATCAGCCGCGTCAGCCTGGCGTCGGCGCGGGCGGCGTCGGCCGGTCCGCTCACGGGCGGGGCCGTGAAATGGAGCTGCATGAGCGATCCGTAGCCGGTCACGACCGCGTCGGTGCCCGACCTGGCGATCGCGGTGTTCAGGCGCGCGCGCAGGCCGTCGCCCGTCGCGTTCAGACGCGCGACCTCGTCCGCGCCGTAGGCCTCGAGCGCGGCGAGCCCCGCGGCCATCGTCGCCGCGTTGCCGTTGTAGGTGCCCGAGTGCTGGACCGCGTTCGCACGGGACGGGTCGAACGTGGCCATCACGTCGGCGCGTCCGCCGAAGGCGCCGACGGGCAGGCCGCCGCCGATGATCTTGCCGAAGGACGTGAGGTCGGGCGTGATGGCGAAGACGCCCTGCAGGCCGCCCGTGCCGAGCCGGAACGTGATGACCTCGTCGAGCACCAGCAGGACGCCGCACTCCGCCGTCACCGCGCGCACCCCGTGGAGGAACGCGCGGTCCGCCAGGATCGCGCCGGACCCCAGCATCGGCTCGACGATGACGGCCGCCAGCCGGTCGCGGTTCTCACGAATCAGGGCCGAGGTGTGCGCCAGGTCGTTGTAGCGGCCGACCACGACGTCGGCGGCGACGCCCGGTGCCACGCCCGGCGGAAGGGCCCCGGCCGCGTCGCCCATGCCGACCGCGGCGGCGTCGTGCGAGCCGTGGTAGCCGCCGGCCATCTTCAGGATGGCCGGCCGTCCCGTGAACGCCCGCGCGGCCCTCAGCGCGCCCATCGTCGCCTCCGTCCCCGAGTTGCAGAACCGCACGCGCTCGATCGACGGCACCCGCGCGGCGAGCCGCTCGGCCAGCGCGACCTGGAGCCCGTTCGCCGTGCCGTGCACGGTCCCGCGCGCGGCCTGGCGGGCGAGGGCGGCGACGGCGGGCGGCCAGGCGTGGCCGTGCAGGAGCGACGTGAAGTTGTAGAGCGTGTCGAGCCGCGGCTGCCCGTCGGCGTCCCAGAGCGTGCAGCCGTCGCCGCGCGAGACGAACAGCGGATAGGGCGGATGGAAGGTGCCGGTGCGCGTGTCGCCGCCCGGCAGGACGCGGGCGGCGCGCTCGAAGAGCGCGCGCGAGGCCGGCGTCGCCGCCCGGTATGCGTCCCGCTCCGACAGATACAGCCGATCGATGGCGTCCATCGCGCCAGCGATACTACCGCGACTCGGTGCACGGAGCGTTCGTCCGGGCCCGCGTTGCGGCGTTGACGGCGCGACGCGTTCGCCTATAATCCGGCGAATCCGGACGGCGGCTGCCAGCGCCTGGCGGTTCGATGCCCTCCCCCGCGCCGTCCGGCGCAACGTGCTTGAGGAGGATCCATGAAGAAGGGACGATTGGTCGTGGCCGCAGTCCTGCTTCTCGGATGGGCCGCGGCGGCTTCCGCCCAGCAGGGGCTCGGCGGGCTGAGAGGCGTGGTCACGGACGCGCAAGGTGCGGTGCTGCCCGGCGTCACCGTGACCGTGACGTCACCGAACATGCTCGGCCCGCAGGTCGCCGTGACGAGCACGGCGGGCGAATACCGCGTGATCAACCTGCCGCCGGGCACCTTCACGGTCACGGCTGAGCTCACGGGCTTCGCCAGCTACCTGCGCGAAGGCATTCTGATCCGGGCCGGCTCGACCTTCCAGGTCGACATCCAGATGCAGCTCAGCACCCTGCAGGAGACCATCACGGTCACGGGCGACTCGCCCATGATCGAAGTGGACAAGGCGTCGAACGTCCTGAACATCGACGGCGAGTTCCAGCGCCTGATGCCCATCCAGGCCCGCCGCAACTACAGCGACTTCCTGGAGCTCACGCCCGGCGTCATCTCGCGGGGCTTCGACGACGGGAGCGGCCGCCAGGTGTACTTCGGCCACGGCACGGAGCACTTCGCGCACGTGCTGCAGCTCGAGGGCACCATCGCCAGCAACTACCACGACGCGCAGCTCACCTACGTGTCGATGGGCGCCGACATGGTGGCCGACACCCAGGTGAAGACGGGCGGAGTGGACGCGGCCGAGCCCATGGGGACCGGCCTCGTCATGAACGTCATCACCAAGAGCGGCGGCAACACCTTCCGCGGCAGCGGCGCCGCCGGCTACCAGCCCTACGCCTGGAACGGCAACAACGTGGACAACTGCTCGAGCGCGCCGGGGTGCAAGCCCGGGAGCGGCGGCACCCCGACGACGGCCTACGTGCGCCAGTTCGACGGGGCCTTCGGCGGGCCGATCGCCCGGGACAAGGCGTGGTTCTTCGGCGCGCTGCGCCGCTCGGTCTCCTCGAGCGGCATCAGCCGCACGTCCGCGGAAGTCGAGCGCATCCAGGCCTTCAAGCCCGGCGCCACGCTGTTCGACAACGACAGCGAGAGCTGGCAGCCGTTCTTCAAGGTGACGAGCCGCCTGGGCAAACACGACGTGCAGGCCTTCTATCAGCGCGACCGCCTGGTGCTGACGGGCGACCGCGAGTACAACTACGAACCCATCCAGGCGCAGTCCACGGGCGGCCCCCTCTACAGCGGCAAGATCACGTCGGTGTGGGGCAACAGCGTCACGACGACCGTCACGGCCTCGTACAACGGGAAGGGTGGGTCCGACGCGAACACCTTCGAGAGCCTCGGCCTGACTGGTCCCCAGATCGTCATCCACAACGAGGCCAACGTGTCCGGCGCGACCCTGCAGGGCTCGGGCCGCATCCTCGAGGGCGGCAACCTCCAGTCCTACGCGCTGCAGCCGGCCTCGCAGGTCATCATCCGCGCCGACCTCACCTGGTTCAAGGACGGCTGGTTCGGGAACCACCAGTTCCAGACCGGCCTCTTCGCGGCCCCGCGCAACCGCTACGACCAGACGACGAACTACGTCAACGGCGGGTTCGTGCTGGAGGAGCAGCGCCTGCGCGACGTCAACAACATCGGCGCCGGCACCGTCCCGTTCCACCGCCGCTACATCTCGCCCACCTCGCTCACCACCCGCGCCGCGCGCGACCGCGACATCGGCATCTACGTGCAGGATCAGTGGCGGCCCACGGGCAGGCTCACGCTGAGCCTGGGCGTGCGCGCCGACTTCGTCCGGCGCTACGACGACGTGTTCAAGATCGAGCGGCAGTCCAGCACCGAGATCGGGCCGCGCTTCGGCTTCTCGTACCAGCTCACGAGCGACGCCCGCACCGTCCTGCGCGGCAGCGCCGTCCGCGTGCACGAGCAGGTGATGGGGCGCGACGCCATCACGCTCTTCGGCGCCACCGAGGCGGCCGCCCAGCGCGACACCTACGACTTCAACGGCGACGGCGTCTTCGAGGCCGAGGTGCTGAGCCCGGCGCGCAATGCGTCGATTGCCGACTACGAGTTCGCCGACGGCCTGCACCAGCCCTACGTGAACGAGTACATCATCGGGCTGCGCCACCAGTTCCCGTGGTCGCTCTCGGTGGACATCGCCGGCATCTCGCGCAGCTATCACGACAACTGGGCGCGGGTGGACGTCAACGGCATCTACCCCAGCGGCCCCAACCAGCCGTTCGGCGGCTTCGGCGCCATCGATCCCAACCGGGGCATCATCTTCCAGCAGCAGAACAACTCGTGGAGCACGCTGGAATACCGGGCGCTCGAGGTCACGGTGGCCAAGAACATGTCGCACAACTTCCAGTTGATGGCGGGCATCAACCGGCAGTGGCAGCACTTCGGCGGCACGTGGAACCCGACCGACCCGGCCCGTTTCATCCAGCCTGACGCGTTCCCGAGCGACGCCCTGCTCTACATGCCGCGCGGCAACAACGAGGAGAACTCGCTGCCGCTCAGCACGGGCACCACGGTGCACACCTACGGACCCACCTGGCAGAAGTACTCGGCGCGCTTCGGCGGCAGCTTCATCCTGCCGTGGAACGTGACGCTTGGCGCGACCTACACGATCCTGGCCGGGCCGTGGTCCGGGCCGATCGTGGACCTGCTGGCGGCCAACGACCCGCAGCTGTCGGTGTTCGGTCCGGCCCGGGTGACGCTGGCCAACGGCACCACCCAGAGCAACCCGCTCGCGACGCGCATGCGGTTCGTCTACCCGACCCGTGGCGACGGGCAGGTGCAGGCTCCGGCCATCCAGACGCTGGGGCTCACCTTCAACAAGGCCGTGAAGCTCGGCGGCTCGCGTGAGATCGTCGCCGGCCTGTCGGTGTTCAACGCCCTGAACGCCGGCAACTACAGCCAGTACAACTACAGCGGCGCCAACGAGCGCTTCAACACCGCCAACTACCTCCAGTTCCGGAACCAGCAGGCCGCCCGGGCGGCGCAGGCGACGCTCCTGCTTCGCTTCTAGCGAGCGAGGGTCTCGGGTCTCGGGGCCCGGGCTTCGGGCTGCGACGTGATGCTGCCCACGCGAAGGTGAATCAGGGCCCGGCGGTCACCCCGCCGGGCCCTGGTTGTTTCAACCCCGGGACCCGGGACCCGGGACCCGATCCCCGCCCCTAGTCCTCGTGCGCCAGCTCGTACTCCCGCTGGGTGCGGGCGTTGATGTCGGCCTGTTTCGCGTCACGCTTCTGGGCCGCCTTCATCGCGAGCGCGTGGGTCGATTCCGACTTGATGGCCGGCAGCGACAGGAGCTTCTCGAGGTCCACGCTGGCGCACTTCGGGCATGCGGGCGTGCCGCCGGTGCGGACGAGGGTCTCGAACTGGTGCTGGCAGGCGCGGCAGGTGTACTCGAAGATCGGCACGCGGGCACTCCCTCGTGGAATGGAGAAATCGAGGATAGCACGCGGTCGGCGGCCGGGTCAGAAGGTCCAGCGGACGCCCACGCCCGGGCGGAGCGTGAGTCCGCCGTCCACCGCCCAGGCCCGGACCGACGGCACGAGCGACGCGTGTCGGGTCAGCGCCACGGGCACATCGGCCCCGACCGCCGCCACCGCGCGGTAGGCCGCGGTGCGGTAGTCGGTACTGGGCACCAGGCTCGCGCCCAGAATACGCACGTCGTAGGACTCGCGCTGGTCCAGGTAGACGACACCGAGCCCGCCGAGGAGTTCGAGCCCGAGGCGCTCGCCACCGAGGCGGTAGCCGAGGAGCGCCAATGCCGTCGTGGAGGTACGCCGCCGCTCGTACTGCTGGTCCACCACGAACGGGAGGGTGCCGGAATGCGGGAACCCGTTTGGCATGGCGACCAGCGGGGACGTGACGAGGGGGAGCGGGCCGACCGTCGAGGATGACTTGAGGGTGTCGGTGGCACTCCACTCGAGCCGGGCGCTGATTGACGGGGTCAGCTGGATGCCCAGGCCGAGACCTCCGCCGGCGACCGTTCCGCCCTGATCCGGCCACGGCACACCGAAGCCCGCGGTGGCCCCGACCTTCTCGATCGAGGCGAACGCCTGGGCCCCGGCGAACACCGTGCCGGTGGACGGGGTCTGTCCGAAGAGGGGGGAAGCGACGGCCGAGAGCAGAGCGGCAAATGCGAACGCGCGAGGCATGGACGGAACTCCAGTTGAGGTGGGCCCCCCACATGTATCACGGGGCGCGCCGCGCACGAGCCGGCGGCGTCGGGGTGTGGGCCTCGCGCCAGTCCGTGGTCAGGAGCGGCCAGGCAGCTGGGGCGCCTGCTGCAGGACGACGTGGCGGCGATAGTCCAGCTCGCCGCAGCTCGCGCACTGCGTGAGCCGGCCTTTCGGCGTCTCTGCCACCATCACCGCCATGCCGTGACCGCACACCGGGCACTGGTGCAGCAGGTCGGCGGGCATCGACGCGAGGGGCCTCGGCGTGTCCAGCACGCCTCGTTCCTACGCAACCGGCGTGCCGCGGATCGTCGCGGCGGCTTGTGGTCGGCCGCGGGCCGCGGCCGCTGAGGTTCTTGCGCGATTCGTTCGATTTCGGTGGGGTTCCGGAAGGCAGAACCAGGGAGGGAGGCCTGTGCGCGGCGGCCTCGTGGGCTGCCGCGGCACAGGGTGTTCAATATCGGGACACCAAGCGTGTACGTCCGCCGACGGGAGTCGTGGGTCGGCGGCTACTTGGGCAGCTCGATCTTGATGGGCTTGAGGGTGTCGGGCGTCAGCTCTTCCTTGCCGGCCGGGTACTTGTTGGCCTTGAAGACGTGGGCGATGATGTCGGCCTTGGCCTGGGCGTTCACCGACGACGGGTTGCTCGGAGGCATCGAGATCCGGATGCGATCGTAGAGATCCCCGACCGTCGTGCCGTTCCAGTTGCCCAGGAACTCGGTGCCGGCCAGCGCGGGCGCGAACCCGTCGCCGCCCAGTCCTTCGCCGTGGCACGAACTGCACTCCCGCTGGTACACCTCGTTGCCGCGGGTGGCCTGCGCCTCGGTGAAGACGCCGTCGACCACGCTCTTCGACTGCGCGGCCTCCGGGGCCGCCGTGACCAGGAACAGCCAGGCCGCCGGCACGAGCACGAAACCGACCTTCGCGAATGTCATTGCGTCTCCTTGCCTACAGAGTAGCAAATCCCGCCGGGATCTCCGGGCGGCGTCCCTCGCGGCCCGGTTCCGGCAGGCCCGCGGCCAAAGAAAAACGGCGGCGGCCCGGAGGCCGCCGCCGTCGATTGGACGCCGTCGCGCCGCAGCGCGTCAGTTCCCGCTCTTCGGCCAGGGCACGCCCTGCTTCTTCGCGGTCACCGGACCCTCGCCCTTGAAGACGAACTTCTGCAGGCGCTTTCCGGTGTAGGTCTCGGTCGTGTAGATGTTGCCCTTCGAGTCGGTGGCGATCGAGTGGACGCCCAGGAACATGCCGGGCTGCCGGCCGCCGTAGCCGAAGTTGGTGAGCTCGGTCATCGACTTCCGGTCGAAGATGCGGACGTGCTCGTTCACGCCGTCGGCCATGTAGAGATACTTCTGGCCGGGGTCCTTCGAGAACGCGATGTCCCACACGGACCCGTCGGCCAGCGTGTTGGTCTCGATGAAGTGCTCGGTGATGAACTTGCCGGTCTTGTCGAAGACCTGCACGCGGTCGTTCGGGCGGTCGCACACGTAGACCATGCCGTCCACCGAGACCTCGGCGCAGTGCACGGGGTTCCGGAACTGCTGCGCGGGCGGCTGGCCGGGCACGTAGCGGCCCAGGTTCTCGTCCGTCGGCGGCTTGCCGTAGGCGCCCCAGTAGCGCTTGATCTTGCCGTTGTCGAGGTCGATGACGGCGACGCGGTGGTTGAAATACCCGTCGGCCACGTAGCCCTCGTTGGCCCTCGGATCGATGAAGATCTTGGCCACGCGGCCGAAGTTGTTCATGTCGTGGCTGTTCGCGATGAACGTCGGCTTCTCCTGCGGCGACTTCGGATCCTTCCGCGCGTAGGCCTTGCCGTACTGCGCCACGAACTTGCCGTCGCGCGTGAACTTCAGGATGTGCGCGTCACCGGGGCCGTTGCCGCCGATCCAGACGAAGCCCTTGTGGTCCACGACGATGCCGTGGTTCGACTCCGGCCACTCATAGGGGGCGCCTTCCTTGCGTCCGCCCCAGGAGCCGACCAGGTTGCCCTCGGCGTCGAACTCGAGCACCGGCGGCGCCGGGTCGCAGCACTCGCCCACGCGCGGACCGCCGGGCGTCACCACGGCGAGCTCCGTGCGGTCGAGGCCGGCCGTGCCGGGGTCGTTGCCGCGGTGGATGAGCCAGATGTGATCCCGGTCGTCCACGGTCAGCCCGATGGTCTGGCCGAGGACCCAGTTGTTGGGCATCGGCTTCGGCCACATCGGGTCCACTTCGAAGCGGGGGGCGACCGCACCCGCCTGCGCCTCGACCACGGCGCGCTGCTCCATCCAGGACGCGCTCAGACCCAGCGCCAGGGCCAGGGCGGCCAGGGCGCTCCCGATTCGGACCTTGCGCGAGCGAATGACTCGGCTCATGAATGCCTCCAGAACAGGCCCCGCCCCCCAAGGCGGAACCGCAAACCCGGCGAGTATACACGGATTGCCGTCTGTCATCCGGAGCCGGCGGGCGCCCCGGACGGCCTTGCCAGACCGGGGGGCGAGTCGGTACGCTCGCGAACGTGAAGCGAACCGTCGCGCTGGCGCTCGCCGGCTGCCTGCTGCTCGCCGCCCGGCCGGGCGCGCACGAAATTCCCAACGAAGTCACGGTTCAGACCTTCCTGAAGCCCCAGGGCCACACGCTGGTGTTCCTCGTCCGCGCGCCGTTGAAGGCCATGCGCGACGTGGACATCCCGACCCGCGAGAACGGCTTCCTCGACGTCGCGCGCGTCCAGCGCACGCTCGACGATGCGGCCATGCTCTGGATCGGCGATTTCGTCGAGTTGTTCGAGGACGGCGAGCCGCTGCCGAAGCCACAGGCCGTCTCGGCGGCCCGGGTGTCGCTGCCCTCCGACCGCTCGTTCGCCAGCTTCGACGAGGCCGAGGCGCACCTGGCGGCGCCCCCGCTCCCCGAGGACACCGACCTCTATTGGGAGGACGGACTCCTCGACGTCCGCTTCGAGTATCCGATCCGGTCCGACCAGTCCCGCTTCGCCATCCGCCCCGGCCTGACGCGCCTCGGGCTCCGGGTGAACGTGGTGATGCGCCTCCTGAGCCCCGGCAACCCGGAGCGCGCCTTCGACGTGCACGGCGACCCGGGCATCGTGCAGCTCGATCCGCGCTGGCACCAGGCGGCGTTCCGCTTCGTCAAGGACGGCTTCTTCCACATCCTCGACGGGACGGACCACCTGCTGTTCCTCTTCGCGCTGGTGATCCCGTTCCGGCGCCTGCGCCCGCTCGTGGCCGTCGTGACGGCCTTCACGGTGGCGCACTCCATCACGCTCATCGCCTCGGCGTTCGACATGGCGCCGAGCGCCCTGTGGTTCCCCCCGCTCATCGAGACCCTGATCGCGGCCTCGATCGTGTACATGGCGATCGAGAACATCACCGGCGCGCACCTGCAGCGTCGGTGGGTCGTGACGTTCGGCTTCGGGTTGGTGCACGGATTCGGCTTCTCGTTCGCGCTTCGCGAGTCGCTGCAGTTCGCGGGCCGGCACCTGCTGACCTCGCTCCTGTCCTTCAACGTCGGCGTGGAGCTGGGGCAGCTGCTGGTCCTGGCGGTCCTGCTGCCCGTGCTCGCCGTCGTGTTCGGCCGGGTCGTGGACGAGCGGCTCGGCGTCGTCATCGCGTCGGCGTTCGTGGCGCACACGTCCTGGCACTGGCTGACCGACCGCTGGGCCGTGCTGCGGCAGTACCCGATCGTCTGGCCGACGGTGGACGCGGCGTTCATGGCCGCCGTGCTGCGGTGGGCGATGCTGGCCGTCCTGGCGGTGCTGGCCGCGCACCTCGTGCGTCCGCTCGTCGGGGCGGCGCCCGACGCCGGGGCCGAGCGTTCATGAGCCCGGCCGGCCGACCGGGCATCTCCGGCGCGGCCCTGGTCCTTCTCGCGGCGATCGTGGTGTGCGGCGCGCCTCCCGTCGCGGCGCAGCCGGCGCGGGATCCCGCCGTTGCGATCGTGGGCGGGCTCAAGGGCGACGAGTCGACCTACATCGCCATCGCCGCCAGCCTCGCGGACGACGGCGACCTCCGATTCGACGCCCGTGACTACGCGCGCTTCCGCCAGTGGTACGGCACCGGGCCGGAAGGGATCTTCCTCAAGCGCGACGCGACGGGACAGCTCCGGTTCGGCAAGGCGTTCGTCCACGGACTGCTCGCGGCGCCGTTCGTCCGCGCGTTCGGGCTGTCGGGCCTGCTGGTGCTGAACGTCGTCCTGCTGCTGACGGCCGCCGCGGCCGGGGCATGGTGGGCGTCCTCGGGTTCGCGGGCCGGCCCCGCCGTGGCCTTCGCCGGCCTGTTCGTCGGCGCCTCGGTCGTGCCCCTCTACGGCGCGTGGCTCACGTCCGACCTCGCCAACTTCGTGCTGGTCTTCCTCGCGTTCGTGGCCGGCGTGTCGCGCGGCGTTTCGCCGGTCCCGCGCTGGCGACTCGCCATCGCGCTGGTGCTCCTGGCACTGGCGACCTTCTCGAAGCCGATCGTGCTGCCGCTGGCGGCGCCCCTGGTCCTGGCCAACGCCGGCTGGCGAACGCGGCGTGCGCTGGGCCTGGCCGCCGGCTACGCGGTGCTCGTCGCGCTGCTGTTCGGCGCCAACGCCTGGATCGCCGGCGAGGCGAACTACCAGGGCGGCGCCCGCAAGACCTTCTACGGACGTTTCCCGTTCGACGAGCAGGGCGGCACGTTCGAGACGACGGGCATCGACCTGGCCACCGACACGATCCTGACGCCCGTCGGCGACGAGGGGCGGGCGGCCAGCGTCCTCGCCAACCTCGAGTACTTCGTGGCCGGACGCCACTTCGGCCTCGTTCCGTTCGGCTGGACGTGGCTGCTCGTGTTCATCGCGTGGCTGGCCGTCGAGCGCCGCAAGCAGCCGTGGCAGTGGCTGCTCGCCGCGGCGCTGGGCGGTGTCGCCCTCGTGACGGTCGTGTGGATGCCCTACACCTGGTCCGGCGGAGGCGGCCCGATCGGCAACCGCTACTTCCTCAGCGTGGCGGGCGCGGTGTTCGTGCTGATGCCGCCGATCCGCTCGTGGCGTCCGGTGGCGCTCGCGGCCGTCGGGCTCGCGTTCCTCTGGCCCGCGTACCGCCATCCGTTCCTCGCCGCGAAGGAGCCGTGGCTGGCCACGCGCGCGCCGCAGTTCGAGTGGCTGCCGCTGGAGCTCACGGGCGCGTCGGACTTTCCCGTGATCCTCGATCAGGGCCGCGGCCGGGTGCCGCAAGGCCACGATCCGCAGGTGTTCCTGGCGCTCCTCGACGAGGACGCCGGACCCGCGCGGGACGGCTGGGTGGCGGTGGCGCCCGGGGAGACGACCGAGCTGCTCGTGCGCGCGCCGGTCCGGCTGTCGTCGGCCGTCATCGGCGTCCGGGGCCGCCGCCCGTGCACGGTGACGGTCGCCTCGGACGCCGGGCGGCAGGTGATCGCGTTCGAGGACACGGATCGCCAGGACGTGGACCTGCCGCTGCCGCAGGTGTTCTCGCGCGACAGCTACGTGAGCGTGGTGCGCGTCGATGCCTCGGCGTGTCACGGCGGGGCGGCAGTGGCGGTGCAGGGGAGAGTGGCGCGATGAGCGAGGCGAGAATCGGCCGGGAGCACGTGGTGTGGGCGTATCGGCTGCTGCTCGACCGGGACCCGGAGAGCGAGCAGGCGATCGAGCCGAAGCTGCGCGCCTGGCGGACGAGCGAGGAGCTGCGGCGCGACATCATGGCGTCGGAGGAGTTCCGGCTGAAGAATCCCGACGCGGCCGGCCACGGCGGGCCCGCGCTCGTCATCAAGCCGCTCGGCGGCGCGCGGCTGTGGATCGACCTCGCGGATCACGTGATCGGGCTGCCGATCCTGCGCGATGGCTACGAACGCGCGGCGGCGGCCCTGGCCGTGTCACTGGTCCGGCCCGGAGACACCGCCGTGGACGTCGGCGCCCACATCGGGTTCTTCGCGCTGCAGCTGGCCGACGCAGTCGGCGCGACCGGGCGCGTGCATGCGTTCGAGCCGCTGGACCGCAACGCGGATCTGCTCGAGCGCTCGATCGCCGAGAGCGGGTTCGGCGGGCGCCTGCAGCTCCATCGCGCAGCCGTGTCCGACACGACGGGCGAGGCCCTGCTGCGCTTCGCGCGCGAGACCCTCAACACGGGCGGTGCCTTCCTCGCCGCTGCGAACGACGCGGCCGACGGCCTCGCGACCGCCCGCGTGCCGACGGTGCGACTGGACGACGCCGGTCTCCGGCGTCCCGTCCGGTTCCTCAAGATGGACGTCGAGGGTGCCGAGCCGCAGGTGGTACGCGGCGCCCGCCGTCTGCTCGCGGAGGACCGGCCGTTCGTGCTGTCGGAGGTGCACCCCGAGCAGTTGCAGCGGGTGTCGGGCACGACGCCCGTCGCGCTCCTGGGCGAGATGGCCGCCCTCGGCTACGGCGTGCACGCCGTGGAGGACGGGCGGGTCGGGGCGCCGGTGGATCCGGCGTCCATCGACCGGGTGGAGACGGTCATCCTGGTGCCGCGCTGACGCCGCTCATCGGGCGATGGCGCGCCCCAGGGGCCGCGGCGTTCAGGCCGGGATCACGAGGCAGGTCGTAGTGGCGTGGGCCAGCAGCCGGCCGGACGCGTCTTCCAGTCGTCCTTCCGCCACGACGGTGCGCCGGCCGCGGTGCAGCACGCGCCCGGTGGCCCGGACCCGTCCCGTGGCCGTCGTGATGGCCTTGACGTAGTTCACCTTCAGTTCGATGGTCGTGTAGGTGTCGCCGCCCTCGACCGTCGTGTAGACGGCGCAGCCGACGGCGGAATCGAGAATGGTCGCCGCGAACCCGCCGTGGACGACGCCCGACGGGTTGTAGAGGTGCTCACCGGGATCCGCCGCGAACACCGCCGTTCCGGGGGCCGCGTCGACCAGTTCCAGGCCCATCAGCTGCGCCATGGGCGAGGGAGGGAAGGCGCCGGCGAGCGACCGCCGAAGGACCTCGAGGCCCGGTCCGGCCGTGAAGGCCGGTGCCGTGACGGCCGGATCGTCCCAGGTCACGGTGCGCACGCGAGTCGTCGACATGGCCGGCGAGTATCGCATGCGCCGACGCCGCTCAGTTGAGGGCGATCGCCCAGCCGACGCCGACCTTCAACTGCTGCGCGCGGCCGGAGCCGAGCCGGATCTCGGTGAAGAACCCGCTGTCGTGGCCGAACCCGACGAGCGAGTGGAAGCCCACGCCAGTGTCGCGGAGGTCGACGTCCGGGATTCGCGTGACCACGACCGTGGGACCGCCCCCTGCGTAGAGCGTCCAGCCGTTGGAGCCGAGCGGATAGCCGTAGACGAAGTCCATGTTGATGGTGGCGATGCGCAGGCCCTGACCAGTGGCGCCGTCGATGCCCGGCCTGAGCCGGATGCCGCGTCCGAGATCGCCGGTCTGCCAGAACACGCCCCCGAACACCTGCTCGGGATCGACGGCGACGCCGCCCTGGAACCCGACGGCCGGCTGCGCCGATGCCGGCGCCGGCAGACCCGCCAGCACGCCGAGGGTCAGCAGGGCAGCGCCGAGTCTCGCGCGCGCCGGCGGCATGCGCCGCCCGGTCGCCAGTCGTTCCTGTCCTCCGCAGTGGACCATGTGCACCTCTCGCGCGCGGCCGGTTCAAGTTGCGTTCCACCTGGGCGGCGGCCGGCCGTTGGACGCAAGATATGCCAATGTCGCCGCCGGCGCCGATCGCCATCCTCTACGAGGACGCCAGCCTGGTCGTCGTCGACAAGCCCTCGGGCGTGCCGGTCGTGCCCGCCCCCGGCACCGCCGAGGGCGAGTGTCTGCGCGACAGGGTCGCCGCCACGATCGGCACCCGGACGTGGGTCGTGCACCGGCTGGACCGGGACACGTCGGGCGTCGTCGTCTTCGCGCGCACGGCCGAGGCGCATCGGGCGCTCTCGATGGCGTTCGAGGCCCGCGACGTCGGCAAGCAGTACCTGGCGTTCGTGCGCGGCTGCCCGGACCCGCCGTCGGGGCGGATCGACGTGCCGCTCCACGACGCGCGGCGGGGCAGGACCCGGCCGGCGGCGCGCGGCGAGGCCGGCGCGCGCGAGGCGGCGACCGGCTACGGCGTCGTGAGCGTGTGGCGTTCGGGCGCGGCCGCGATCAGCGCGGTGCGGGCGGCCCCGCACACGGGGCGACGGCACCAGATTCGCGTGCACCTCAGGGCCATCGGCACGCCGATCCTCGCCGATCCCATCTACGGCGGCGGCATCGCGGTCCCGCCCTTCGAGGGCCCCGCATCGCGGCTGGCCCTGCATGCGGCGTCGATCGGGTTCCCGCACCCGGTGAGCGGACGGCGCGTCGTCGTGGACGCGCCCCTGCCGGCCGACCTCGCCGCGCTCGACGCGTGGCTCGACGCGCACTGGACGCGGGAGGCGGGGTCGTGACCGTGATCGTGATCGTGCCCGCCCGGGGCACCGAGCGCCTGGCCCGGACGGCGGATCTCCCCCTGTCGCTCTGCCCGGCGCCGGCCGACCTGGCTGACGGCGCCGTGGCGGAACTGACCACCGCCCGCCACGTGCCGCTCGGCGTGGCGGTCCTCGACCGCGCCACCGGCCTCTGGCGCGTCATGAGCCGCGGCGCGGAGCCGCACCGGGCGCCCGACGCCGCGTGGGCCGAGGACCGGATCGCGAGGGCGGCCCGTCTCCGCGGCGCGTTCGGGCTCGACGCTCCGGAGGCCGCGTACCGGCTGCTGAACGGCGCCGGGGACGGCACGCCGGGCGTGGTCGCCGATCTGTACGCGGGATGGGC
Organism: Vicinamibacterales bacterium; assembly: GCA_041394705.1. GTDB lineage: Bacteria > Acidobacteriota > Vicinamibacteria > Vicinamibacterales > UBA2999 > CADEFD01. The sequence continues at coordinate 173,156 of JAWKHS010000010.1, read as the reverse complement.
GGTCGTGGCCGCGGCCGCCCCCGGCCTCGTGGCCGTCGCGACCGGCATCGCCGAGGCGCTGGTCGGGCGCGGCAGCTGCCGGGGGGCGGTCGTGAAGCTGCGCGCCCGGGGCCGTCCGGCGGATGGCGGTCCCGTGGCCACCGTGGGCGAGACGCCGCCCGCGCGCCTCGAGGTGCGCGAGGGTCCGTGGCGATTCGAAGTGCATCTCACGACCGGCGTGAACGTCGGACTCTTCACCGACATGCGGGAGGAGCGTGCGCGGATCGCGGGCCTGGCGCGGGGACGTGACGTGCTGAACCTGTTCGCCTACACCGGCACGCTGTCGATCGCCGCGGCGGCGGGCGGGGCGGCGTCGGTGACGAGCGTGGACGTGTCCGAGGGGGTGCTGGGCTGGGCCCGGGATCACATCGCCATGAACGGACTCGATGCCGGCCGGCATCGCACGGAGGCGCGCGACGCGGCCACGTTCGTGGCGGAGGCCGGGGCCCGGGGCGAGCGCTTCGATCTGGTCCTCGTCGACCCGCCCAGCTACTCGGCCGCCCGCGGGGCGCCCTTCGCGATCGACCGTGACTATCCGGCGCTGGTGTCCGCCGCCGCGGGCCTGATGCCGCCGGACGGCGACCTGTGGCTGGCCAGCAACACGCGGGGCTTCCAGCTCGCCGGCATGGCGCACGCGGCGCTCGCGGCCGCCGGCCGCCGCGCGTCGGTCGTGGCCCAGGGCGGCCTGCCGCCGGACTATCCCACGGAGCTGGCCGACGCCGACGCCCGCTACCTGCAGACGTGCCTGTTACGCCTGGCCTGACTGGCGACGGATCGCCGCCACCTTCTCCTCGAGCTCCCGCGCCATGCGATCGGTGTCGCGCGTGAATTCTTCGTGCAGGCGTGCGAGGCCCTCGACGTCCATCGCGCTGGCCAGGCTGGCCTGGTGCATGATTTCGGCCTGCGCGCGCCGGGCGGCGTAGAGCTGCCGGACTTCCGCGATCGCCGCCTTCTGGTGGTCGGTCAGCGGAGCCTCGGCCGCGCCGGCCTCCTCGTCCTTCTTCCGCAGCCGCGCCATGGCGAGCTCGATGGCGCTCTTCGGGGCGTCGTCGCTCATGGCGTCATTCTATGATCGGGGCATGGCCGTACCGATCGACGAGGGCGAGGTCTACGCGCGCATCGGCGAGGAGGGCTTCGCCCGCCTCGTTCGCGCCTTCTACGCCCAAGTGCCTGGCGACGACATCCTCGGGCCGATGTATCCGCACGACGATCTGGAGGGAGCCGAGGCGCGGCTGCGGGACTTCCTGGTGGGCCGCTTCGGCGGACCGCCCCGCTATATCGAGCAGCGCGGGCATCCCAGGCTGCGCATGCGCCACATGCCCTTCGCCATCGACGTGGACGGACGCAACCGCTGGGTCGCGCTGATGGAGCGCGCGTTGGCCGAGGCGGAGATTCCCGACGACGCGGCGGCCGTGCTCCGCCCGTTCTTCCAGCACATGGCGTCGTTCATGATCAACCGCGGCTGACGGCGGGCTCGCGGCTGAGGTACGCTCGGTCGCATGGCTGCCGTTCGTGTCACGTCCGCTGGTGGGCCCTACGCCCAGACGATTGCGATCCGCCACCACACCGTCCTGGCCGACGAGACCCTGGAGGCCGGCGGGGAGGACCGCGCCCCGACGCCGGTCGAGCTGCTGCTCGGCGCCCTGGGGAGTTGCGTGGCCATGACCGTCACGATGTACGCCGGGCGCAAGGGCTGGGACGTTGGCGAGGTCGAGGTGGAGCTCTCCGGACGGGACGAGGCCGGCGTCTACGTCGTGGAGCGCCGGCTGACCTTCAGCGCGCCCCTCACCGACGAGCAGCGCACGCGGCTCATCGAGATCGCGGGCCGCTGCCCCGTCTCGCGTCGCATCACGGGCACGGTCGACATCCGGAACGTCGGCTGACTCAAGTACGGGGTCCGAGACAAAAAATGACACCGCGGGACAGCCGCGATCGGCAGGCTCCGCGGTTCTCGCGTAGACTGAAGGCCGTCCCCGACGGGGGCGCGAGGAGGCGGATCGACATGTTGGACAACACCCTGGATCGTCGGAGCTTCTTGCGCGGGTCGGCGCTGTTCGCCGCCGCCATCGGCCTGACGGTGGCCGCGCCGGCCGGCGCGCAGGACCAGGAGCAGCAGAAGCCCAAGGACGAGAAGGAGAAGAAGGATCCCTTCGCGTCGGACGAGAAGTCCAGCGGCGGCAGCTCGCAGAAGACCTACGTGGACGAGGACGGCCGCGAGTACCGCATCTGTCCCCAGTGCGCCTACAACATGTACAAGCAGGGCCGCATGTGGGTGTGCGACAACTGCGGGTATAGCTACGTCGAGTGAGGCGGGGCTCGGGACTCGGGTCCCGGGACTCGGAGAGATTCATCAGGGCCCGGTGGCTAGCCACCGGGCCCTTTCGTTTTGGCGCCACGCCGTCTCGTTGTAACGTGCGCCCGCGCCCCGCGCCCCATGTCCCTATCAGCCAAGACCCTCCTCATCACCGGTGCGAGCCGCGGGATCGGGCTGGCCATCGGGCTTCGCGCGGCGGCCGACGGCGCCAACGTGGTGGTCACGGGCAAGACCGTCGAGCCGCATCCCAAGCTGCCCGGCACCATCCACACGGCGGCGGCCGCGATCGAGGCGGCCGGCGGACGGGCGCTCGCGGTGCCGATGGACCTGCGCGAGGAGTCGGAGGTGCGCGCGGCGGTCAAGGCAGCGGTGGCGCGCTTCGGGGGCATCGACATCCTGGTGAACAACGCCTCGGCGATCTACCTCACGGGCACCCTCGACACGCCGATCCGGCGCTTCGACCTCATGCACCAGGTGAACGCGCGCGGGACGTTCCTGGCGTCCCAGCACAGCCTGCCGCATCTGCTGCGGGCCGGGAACCCGCACATCCTCACGCTGGCACCGCCGCTCAACCTGGAGCCGCCGTGGCTGTCGCGGCACCTCGGCTACACGATGGCGAAGTACGGGATGAGCCTGACGGTCGTGGGGCTGGCCGAGGAGTTCCGCGAGGCCGGCGTCGCCGTGAACGCGCTCTGGCCGCGGACGGCCATCGACACGGCGGCCATCACCTACATCGCCGGGGAGGAGACGCGCCGCCGCCGGACCCGCCGCGTGGAGATCATGGCGGACGCCGCCCACGCCATCCTCACGCGCCCCAGCCGCACGTGCACGGGCCGCTTCTTCATCGACGACGAGGCGCTCGCGGAGGCGGGTGTGACCGACCTCGCCCGCTACCTGCAGGAGGACGCGAGCGAGGCCGATCTGATGCCGGACTTCTTCCTGTGAGCCTCGTCTGCCGAGGCCCGGCGACGCGGGTCTAGGGAACGAAGCGGCCGGCGGCCGTCCAGCGGCCGAACTCGTTGTAGAACGGCCGGTAGTCCGCCGTCTCTCGGCCGAAGGTGCAGTGCCCGCCCAGCGTGTCGACGAGGTACACGTTCGGCGACCCTTCCGGCGCATCGGACCCGTAGTGATAGGCGATCTCGTCGCCGGCCACGATGGCGTTGGCCCGCGTCGGCTTCGCGTTGTAGCCGAAGCGCCGGTCGATCAGCCGCAGGTTGTCGACCATGTAGTTGATGTAGGGATTCAGGTTGACCTTGCGTGTCTCGATGTCGTTCGGATCGAAGCCCGGGCGCACGGGGCACGACACGCTCCCGTCCATGAGCCCCGCGGCACGCGCCTGGGCCGCCAGCGCGAAGACGATGTCGCGCACGAACGGCTGCGGCAGCCGCTCGCCGGGCGCCGGGTCCGGCGTGCGATCGGGCGTGGTGTTGGGCGACGCCACGTTCAGCTCGTTGGACGGCGCGCTGACGCCGCACGCGTTGGCGGCCGCGATCTTCACGTAGTAGCTGCCGGGCGGGATGGCCAGCGTGAAGTACGGCGTGCCGAGCGGCACCTGGATGGGGGGCGCAGGATCGTTCGGGGAGAAGCTCGCCTGCAGGATGTAGGCGGTCGGCTGGCCGCCGCTGCCGGGGTTCCACATCAGGAAGCCGAGCGTGCCGCGCACGATCTGCGTGAAGTTGGTGGGCGCGCCGGGCGGGACGCAGCCGTTGGCGATGACGGCGCCCACCTCGTTGGTCGCGTTGCTGGCGGCCGCGCCGTTCATGCCGCGCACCTTGATGTAGTAGGTGCCCGGCCCCACGCCGGAGGCCCCGAAGTTGTTCAGGAGCTGCGGCAGCTTCGTCGGGTCGACGAACGCGGAGGTGGGGAACACGACGAATGGCGGCGCGCCGGGCGCCAGCGCGGCTTCGAGCTGGTAGTGCGTGAAGGCGCCCGTGGAATGGGTCCAGAGCAGCGACAGGCTGCCGCCGTTGCTCACCCAGGTGAGGTTGGCGGGATCACCCGGGGCGGCCTGTCGCGCCGCCACCCGGGGCATGGCGACGGCGGCCGCGGCGACGACCAGGATGGCCAGGACGACTCGACGAACATGGATCACGCGCGATCTCCTCGATGGGGGGCGCGCCGGCGCGCCGACATGGCGCGTTCGCGCGCCGAACGGGCCCGCCGAGGGCGGCGCGGGCGCCCCCCAGGATAGTCCGCGAAGGCGCCCGCCAGCACTTCCTCCGGAATAACCCGCCAGGCTCCGGGCGCCAGCGGCCCCAGCTCCACGCCGCCGATGCGCACGCGCAGGAGGCGTGTCACCTCGTGGCCCGCCGCCGCGAGCAGCCGCCGGATCTCCCGGTTGCGGCCCTCGCGCAGGACGATTCGCAGGTGCGTCTCGCGCCCCGACGCCTTCAGCACCGTGACGCGCTCGGGCGCGAGCCGCTCGCCGTCGACGGTGCGGCCTCGTTCGAGGTCGGCGGCCCCGGCGGGATCGAGGCGCCCTCGCACGGTCACGACGTATTCGCGTTCCACGCCGCTGGCCGGATCGGTGAGCCACGCGGCCAGTCGCGTGTCGTTCGTGCAGAGCAGCAGTCCTGTCGACGCGAGGTCGAGTCGCCCGACGGGCGCCAGGCCCGCGCCGGCCCCGGCGATGAGGCCGTACACCGTCGGCCGGCCCTCGGGATCGCGGCGCGTCGTCACGACACCCCGCGGCTTGTGGAGGGCGATCGTCAGGCGCGACGGGGGGGGCGCGGTCCGCCCGTCGATGACGACGGCGATGGACTCCGGGACGACCGGGCGCCGTGGATCGGTCACGGCCGCGCCGTCCACGGTCACCCGGCCGGCGGCGATGAGCGCGGCGGCCTCGCTGCGCGTGGCGAGGCCGAGTTTCGAGAGCGCGCGGGCCAGCGGCACCGTGCCCGCGGGCCGCGGCCGGCGGCGGGGCCGGGCGCCGTGGGTCACGAACGGTAGTTGCCGAACTGCAGCGCGATGCCGAAGTCCTCCTCCTTCAGCGCCGCCATGGCCTGCTGGAGATCGTCCTTCGACGGCGACGACACGCGCAGCTGGTCGCCCTGGATCGACGCCTGCACCTTCTTCAGCTTCCGATCCTTCAGGAACTTGACGATGGCGCGCGCGGCGTCGCTCGGGACGCCCTGCTGCAAGGTGACCACCTGGCGCATCGTGCCGGCGGACGCGTGCTCGGGGTCGCCCGGCGTGAGGTTCTTGACCGGCACGTTGCGACGGACGAGCCGGGTCTGCAGCACTTCCCACACCGCGCCGAGCTTGAACGCATCCTCGGCCGTGATCGTGAGGGTGCCGGCCTTCTGATCGAAGTCGATGGCGGCGGGCGAGCCCTTGAAGTCGTAGCGCTGGCCGAGTTCCTTGCGCGCCTGATTGACGGCGTTGTCCACTTCCTGGAGATCCACGGTCGACGTGATGTCGAAGGAGCAGGTCTGGGCCATGCGCCGATCGTAGCTGATCCACAGGCGTGGACGAGCCGGTCCGCCGGCCCGGGGGCTATACTCCCGGGCATGGTCCGCGAGCCCCTGGTCCTGGTCGTGGACGACTACGCCGAGGCGCGGGAGATGTACGTCGCATGGCTGGAGATCTCGGGGTACCGGGTGGCCAAGGCCAGCACCGCCGCTGAGGCGCTCGCCCTGGCCTGCGCCGAGCCGCCCGACGCGATCCTCATGGACCTGTCGCTGCCGGGCGTGGACGGCATCGAAGCCACGCGCCAGCTCAAGGCGGCGCCCGCGACCGCGCACGTGCCGGTGCTCGCGATCACCGGGCACGTCGAAGCGCGCGTCGCCGAGGCCGCCCGCGCGGCCGGATGCGACGCTTTCATCGTGAAGCCGAGTCCCGCGCCCGACGTCGTGAAGATCATCGACGCGCTGGTCGGCCGCGGCCCCAGCGCGACGGCCACCGCGTCGTGACGTCGCCGTCGATCCGGATCGTGTCCCTGCGCCGGCTGCGCGGCGGCCAGGCGGCCGAGACCGACGACCGCGTGGCCGTCGAGGAGCCCCTCGAGGTCCGTGTCAACGGCGCGTCCTTCGCGGTGGTGATGCGGACGCCCGGCCAAGATCTCCCGCTGGCCGCCGGCTTCCTGCTCGCCGAGGACGTCGTGCGCGAGGCCGACGAGATCGCGGCCATCGAGCATTGTGACGACGTGGAGGACGAGGCCCGCGGCAACGTCGTGAACGTCACCGTGCGCGGCGGCGCCGAGGCGCGCCTCGGCGCGCGCCTGGCCGAACGCCGGCAGGTCGTCACCACGTCGGCGTGCGGTCTGTGCGGGCGGCGGACGATCGAGTCGGTGCGCGCGCGCGCCGCCGGCGTCGACGGCGACTGGCGGGTCGGGGCGTCGATCGTACTCGGACTGCCCGGCGCCCTCCGCGCGTCGCAGGCGGCCTTCGACGCCACCGGCGGGCTCCACGCGGCCGCGCTCTGCGACCTCGATGGGCGGGTGCTCCTGGCGGCGGAAGACGTGGGCCGCCACAACGCGGTGGACAAGATCGTGGGCCGCGCGTTGATCGAGGGACGGGTCCCCCTCGACCGCGCCATGCTCGTCGTCAGCGGCCGTTCGTCCTACGAGCTCGTACAGAAGGCCCTGCTCGGTGGCGTCCCGCTCGTGGCCGGCGTCTCGGCGCCGTCCAGCCTCGCCATCGACCTCGCCCGGGAGTCGGGCATCACGCTCTGCGGGTTCGTGCGCGGCGAGGGCATGAACGTCTACGCCCACCCGGAGCGCATCACGGCCTGAGGTCTGCCTCAGGCCGGCTGGCAGCGTGGGCACCAGTAGACCCGGCGGCCGCCGGGGCCGTCCGGGCCCGACTGGATGGCTGCGCCGCAGCGCCGGCAGGGACGTCCCGTCCGTTGGTACACCCAGAGCGCTTCGTCGGGCGAGAACCGGCCCGTCGTCACGCGCCGCGTCGCCGTCGGCGAGGCGTTCCGCCTGAGCTCGCGCGCGCCGCGCGCCACCAGCCGCGCAGCGGTCTCTGCCGGGAGGCCCGCGGCCGCCCGATCCGGCGCGACGCCTTCGAGGAAGAGCACCTCGCACCGCAGGACGTTGCCGAGCCCCGCCACGACGCGCTGATCGAGCAGCACGGGCGCGATCGGCCGGCCGCCCTCGGCGAGGATCCGCGTGGCGGCGGAGGCGACGTCGAGCGCCGGGTCGAGGAGGTCTGGACCGAGCGCGGCCACGGCCGCGAGCTGGCCGGCCGATGGCGACGGCACGAGCTCGGCGTCGTAGACGTCGAACGCCACCGCCTGCCACGCCGGCGTCTCGAGCCGGAGCCGCATCGCGTGACGGGCGCGCTGCCAGCGCTCCCCCGGACGGTACAGGTGCCACGACCCGTGCATGCGCATGTGGCTCCGCAGCAGCAGGTCACCGGTGAAGTGCATCACCAGGTGCTTGCCGTGCGCGCTCACACGCTCGACGACGCGGCCGGGCAGCGGGTGGTTCTCGGCGGCCGTCCGGACGCGGGCCAGGGCGGCCTCGAACGCGGTCACGTCCTGTCCGGCGAGCGCCTCGTGCAGGCGGGCGGCCGCGCGCGCGATCGTGTCGCCTTCAGGCATCGGCGCGCTCCGTGTCCTCGACGGCCTCGTCGGCGGACCCGGGGACCGCGGCGAGCCGCGGCCGCGCCACGCGGAGCTGCAGGCCTCCGGCGGTCACGGCGAATCCGGCGTCCACGAGATACCGTGCGACCGGGCTCGCCGCGGCGGGCCCGCCGTTCACCTCGACGACGAGCCATCCGGGCTGATCGGCGTCCGGCCGGTGCGCCGCCGCCACGAGGGCCTGTGCGAGCGCCCTCCCGTGCCGCGACCGATCGGGCTCGTCGGCGGGCAGCGCCACCAGGAGCTGCCGGCTCCCGCGCGCAATCCACGCCGTGGCGTGGCCGTCGACCAGCACGACGCGCGCGCCGGCCGCGCGGCTGGCGCGTTCTCCCGCGCCGCCCCAGGCCGGCCAGTCCACGAGCGCACCGTACGGGTTGGCCGGATCGGAGGCGGCCAGCAGGGCCACGGCCGGTTCGTCGCGGACGTCGCGCTCGGCCCGCAGGCGGTCGAGCGCCCCGGCTTCGCCGAACTGCGCCCCGCCCAGGCCGGCCACGAAGTACCCGCGCCGCACACGGCCCGTGTCTTCCAGCCGGCGGAGCACCGGGTAGATGGCGCTGAAGCCGCCCGACAGCGGATCGACCGCGAGCACCTCGCGGCTCACGACGCCATGCCGCGCGAGCAGCTGGCGCGTGACGGCCGTGGCGCGCGCGGTGGCGTTGGCGGAGGACTCGACACCGAGCGCCGACCATCGCCCCTCGGCGGAGGCCGGCACCAGCCGGCGCGAGCGGAAGCGATGGGCGCGCGGCACGCGGCGGAGCCGGTCCGGCCCCGAGAGGTAGCCCCGCAGCGCGTGGACGGCGTCGTTGGTGACGAGGCCCCGCCACACGAGCTGCCACAGCGCGTCCACCGACTCCTGCGGGAACCCGCCGCCGGCGGCCTCGTGCAGCGGGCCGAAGAACGACGCGCCGTGCCGCACCAGGTGGGCGTAGATCCGGGCCTCGCGCACGTCCAGGCCGTCGGCCGGCGCCGACGGCTGCAGGAGCGCCCGCTGGTCGGCGAGGTACAGGCGGATCCGTCCGTCGCGCTCGCCGAGCGCCTCGGCTCCCGTCCACACGACCTCGCCGGCCGAGACGAGCGTGTCGAGGAGCGCGGGGGCGTAACCGGCAATCCGCGCCGGCAGGAGGTCCCGTTCGAGCGCCGACGCGACCAGCGGCGCGCCCTGGAGTTGCTCGATGGCGTCGAGGAGCGCGTCGAGCCCGGGGCGCGGCGTCGTCACGCCGTGCCAGGCCGTCAGGAACCGGCCGAGCACCTCGGGCCCGACCGGCTCGACGCCCTTGCGCAGCGCGGCGAGCGATCGCCGTCGCAGCGCGGCCAGCACGCCGGCGTCACACCATTCGCGACCGCGCTCTCCCGGGCGGAACTCGCCTTCGATCACCCTGCCCCCGGCGGCCAGCCGCGCCAGCGTCGCCTCCACGACGGCCAAGCCGAGGCCGAACCGCGCGGCGGCCTCGCCGGCCGTGAAGGGGCCGTGCGTGCGCGCGTAACGCCGCAGGAGATCGCCCAACGCGTCGTCGGGCGGCTCGAGGAGCGCAGCGGGCAGCCCGGGCGGGAGCGGGACGCCGAGGCCGTCGCGGTAGCGGGCCGCGTCCTCGACGGCGATGAACCGCGGCTCGCCGGCGACCCGCACCGGGAGCGCCCGTCTGGCGGCGATCAGCGCCTCGAGCGCGTCCGGTTCCAGTTCTGGCGCCGATCGCGCCGAGATCTCGGCGCCCGTGAGATCGCCGACGCGCAGGAGCAGGTCGTGGAGGCCATCGGCCGATCGGGCGCGCAGGCGCGGGCTCGCCTGCTGCAGGTCCACGGCAAGGTCGGCCAGCGCGTCCGGGTCGAGCAGCGCGCGCAGCTCACCCTCGCCGATGAGGGCCGCCAGCTCGGCATGGTCCACCGCCAGCGCGTGCGCGCGCCGCTCGGCCAGCGGCGCGTCGCCGTCGTACAGGTAGTTGGCGACGTAGCCGAAGAGGAGGGAGGCCGCGAAGGGCGAGGCCTGCCGCGTGTCGGCCGTCGACACGCGGACCGCGCGGGAGCGGACCCGCGCCATGAGGTCCACCAGCGCAGGCAGATCGAAGAGATCGCGCAGGCACTCGCGATAGGTCTCGAGGACGATGGGAAAGGACCCGAAGCGCGCCGCGACGGCGAGGAGGTCCGACGCGCGCTTGCGCTGCTGCCACAGGGGCGCGCGGGCGCCGGGACGGCGGCGGGGCAGGAGCAGCGCGCGGCCGGCGGCCTCGCGGAAGCGCGCCGAGAACATGGCCGTGCCGCCGAGGCGTCCGACGACCAGCGCCTCGACCTCGTCGGGATCGACCACGAACCAGCCGGGGTCCGGAGGCTGATCGCCCTCGGGCAGGCGCACGACGAAGCCGTCGTCGGCCCACATGACCTCGACGTCGAGTCCGCGTTCGCGCTGCAGCCGCTCGGCGACGGCCATGGCCCAGGGCGCGTGGACGCGGCTGCCGAAGGGCGACAGGACCGCGACCCTCCAGTCGCCGACGTCGTCGGTGGAGCGCTCGATCACGATCGACCGGTCGTCGGGCACCGCACCCGTCGCCGTCTTCTGATCGTCGATGTAGCGCAGCAGGTTGTCGGCCGCCGCCTCCGTGAGACCGTGCCGCTCCACGAGCCGCGCGGCCGCGTCGGCCGGCGCCGCGGCCGCGAGATCGCGCGTCAACGCGCCGATGGCGCGCCCGAGCTCGATGGGCCTCCCCGGTCCCTCGGCCTTCCAGAACGGCATCTTCCCCGGCTGGCCGGGCGCCGGAGAGACGAGCACGCGGTCGTGCGTGATCTGCTCGATGCGCCACGTGGAGGCGCCGAGGACGAACGTCTCGCCGGCCCGGGCCTCGAAGACCATCTCTTCGTCCAGTTCGCCCACCCGCGCCTGGTCCCGCGCGCCGTCGGCCAGGAAGACGCCGTAGAGTCCGCGGTCCGGAATCGTCCCCGCGTTGGCGACCACCACCCGCTTCGCGCCCTGGCGCGCCACGATCGTGTCGTTCACGCGATCCCACGTCAGGCGCGGCCTGAGCTCGGCGAACTCGTCCGAGGGGTAGCGGCCCGACAACATGTCCAGCACGCCCTCGAGCATCCGGCGATCGAGGGAGGCGAACGGCGCGGCGCGGCGGACGACGCGGTGGAGCTCGTCCACGGGCCAGGCGTCCATCGCGGCCATCGCCACGACCTGCTGGGCGAGGACGTCGAGCGGGTTCCTCGGGACCTGCGACGGCTCGACCTGGCCGGCCGTCATGGCCGCGGAGGCCGCGGCCGAGGCCAGGAGGTCGCCGCGGAACTTCGGGAAGATGATGCCGCGGCTGACCTCGCCCACCTGGTGGCCCGCGCGCCCGATGCGCTGGAGCCCACTGGCCACCGACGGGGGCGCTTCCACCTGGACCACGAGGTCGATCGAGCCCATGTCGATGCCGAGCTCGAGCGACGAGGTGGCCACCAGGGCCTTGAGCTGGCCGGCCTTCAGCTGATCCTCGATGTCCGTCCGCTGCGGACGGGCCAGCGATCCGTGGTGGGCGCGCACCAGCGTCTCGCCCGCCAGCTCGTTCAGGGCGGCGGCCATGCGCTCGGCCAGCCTGCGGCTGTTCACGAAGAGCAGGGTGGTCCGGTGGGCGCGGATGAGTTCGAGCAGCCTCGGGTGGAGCGTCGTCCAGATGGTCTCGACGGGCGAGGCGGTGACCGGGCCGCTAACCGGCCGGGCCGACGGCCGGCCCACCGCCGCCATGTCCGCGAGGGGGACGTCCACCGTGATCGCCAGGGTCTTCGGCGACCGGGCGTCGATGGTCGTGACGGGCCGCGGCGGCGCCGTGGCCGGGGCGGCCGCCGACAGCTCGGCTTCGAGACGGGCCGCGGCCGAGGGCGCGCGTCCCCGGCCGCCCGCGCGGGACCGCCCCGGCTCGTGGCCTGCGAGGAAGCGGGCCACCTCCTCCAGGTTCCGCTGGGTCGCGGAGAGGCCGATCCGCTGGATGGGCCCCGCGGCGATCGCCGCCAGGCGCTCGAGTGACAGCGCCAGGTGGGCACCGCGCTTGGTGGAGACGAGGGCGTGAATCTCGTCCACGATGACCGTGTCGATCGCGCGGAGGCGCTCGCGTGCGTTCGAGGTGAGCAGGAGGAAGAGGGACTCCGGCGTCGTGATCAGGATGTCGGCTGGCGCCCGCAGGAACGCGGCCCGCTCGCCGGACGGCGTGTCGCCGGACCGGATCGCCATGGCCGGCAGGTGAAACGGCGTGCCTTGGGAGGCCGCCACATGCGCGATGCCGGCCAGCGGCGCCCGGAGGTTCCGTTCGACGTCCACCGCGAGCGCCTTGAGGGGCGACAGGTAGAGCACGCGGCAGCGTGCGTCCCTGGCGGGGGCGGGTGAGAACATGAGCCGGTCGAGGCACCACAGGAACGCGGTCAGCGTCTTGCCGGTGCCCGTGGGCGCGAGGATGAGGGTGGACTCGCCCCGCGCGATCGCGGGCCAGCCCAGCGTCTGGGGCCGGGTCGGCCGTTCGAACGCGCCGCGGAACCACGCCGCGACGGGCGGCCGAAAGAGTCCCAGGACGTCAGGGCGCATCACCGCTATAATGCTTCGGATGTTCCTGCCAGCATGGCCCCTCCTGAGACACGGGAACATCGAGAGGACCGACGAGACTCATGGGTGATGCCGCAGAAGGCCTGATTGACGCCGACCTCCGGATTCAGGAGCGGATGGAGGAGCTCGAACAGGAGCGCCGCGCCGCGCGGCGCGCCGGACCCGCGAAGGATCCGATCAAGGTTCGCGAGCTCGAGTCGTGCCGCCTGGCGCACATCGAGCTCACCCGCCAGCTGGAATCCGTGACGCACCCCGTGCGCCGGGACCAGCTGACGGCCGCCGTCGCCGAACTCGAGCGGCGGATGCAGGCGCTGGCCTAACGGCGCCCGTACGTGTCGGCCGCCATCCCTGGCGGCATCGCGACGCCGAACGGCGCGAGCAGGGCCCTCATGTGCTCGTCGCCGGTCGCGACGAGATGGGCCGGCAGCTCCACGGCCGGGACCCGTCGCGACAGCGCCCGGTCGACGACCGCCTCGTAGCCATCGGCCATCGCGTCCACGGTGTGGCCGCGCCGCCAGTATTCGCGCGCCGCCGCACCCAGCGCGGCGCGCAGATCGGGTGATCGCGCGAGGCCTTCCAGCGCCTGCACGAGTGCCTGGTGCTCGTCCAGGATCGGAATCGCGACCGCCACCGGCGTGTCGCCCCTGGGGCCGAGCGGCCGCCAGTCGCGCGGGTCCAGCACCGGGATCTCCGGCTGATGGACGAGATCCGTGATCACGGTGGCCTTGCCGGCCGCCATCGCCCGCCACCACGACGCCGACGTCTCCCCGTTCGACGGCCACCGCAGGCACGCACACAGATCCACCGCGGCCAGGTGCGCCGGCAGGTCCTCGTCGGCCACGAAGCCCGTGACGTGGACTCGGTCGGCCACGCCGTGCGCCGCGGCATCGGCCAGGACGTCGTAGTGCCCGGCCGGGGCGCCCACGATCAGGACGTGCAGAGGAACCGCCAGCTCGCTGGCGGCCAGGGCGCGGAGGAGCTCGGGCAATCGCTTCTCCGGCGTGACGCCCCCGAACGCGCCCACGAGCACGGCGCCGTCGGGCACGCCGTGGCGCCGCCGAATCACCTCAGGCGACGCGAGGGGGACCGGCGTCAGTGGGTCGGGCACGCCCATCGGGACGACCTCGACGTCGACGCCGTATGTCTGGTGCAGGCGCTCGGCCAGCTGCGGGCTGTGCACGGCCGCGAGCCGGGCGGCCCGAAGCACGAGGCGCACGTGCGGCCAGTGCGCGTAGAGTGTTCCGCCGAGACCCGCCGCCACGAGGCGGGCGACATCGGGCGGCGCGTCCGGGTGCGTGGCCGCGAACTCCGCCAGGTAGTCGTCCAGCCGGGGCCGGTAGCGCTGCAGCAGGGCTCGGGCGCGGGCCTGGTGTACCTGCGCGTCGTGCAGGACGACCAGGCCAGGCACGTTGAACAGGTAGCCCCACATGTAGTCGTGGCAGCGGGCGTTGCCGAGGTGGTAGACGGCCAGATCGTACGGCTGCCGGCGCCGCCGCCAGACGAAGTCCCGGGCGTCGATCGCGTCCAGCCCGCCGTCGCCCGACTCGTGCAGCTCGGCGAACACGTCCACGTCGACGCCGCGCCGTCGCAGGACCGGCACGAGGTCGGCCGTGTACGCGGCGATGCCGGAAGGTGAGGGCGGGACCGGGCTGAACCACGCCAGACGAGGCGGTCGACCGCCCAGGGATGGGAGCGCGGTCACGGGCACGCCACCAGAAGTGGTAGGTAGGGCGTTTGACTGGGTGTAGTGTGGTTGACTACCATCTAGCCGACTCTTGCGAAATCCTTCACAAGCGGCGACTCGACCGACGTAACACGGACGACAGGACACCTATGGAAGGCTGGGGCGGCGTCGCCATCATGGTCGCGATCGGCGTGGGGTTCGGGGTGGTGTCCGTCATCCTGTCCTTCTTCCTCGGTCCGCGGCATCCTACACCCGAAAAACTGGCTCCGTACGAATGCGGCATGCCCCCGGTGGGCGACGCGCGCGAGCGCCAGTCGGTCAAGTTCTACCTGATCGCCATGATCTTCCTGCTGTTCGACATCGAGGTCGCGTTCCTGGGCCCGTGGGCGATGGCGTTGCGCGATCTCGGCTGGACCGGCCTGGTCCAGATTGCCGTGTTCTTTGCGATCCTGGCCGTCGCCTTCGCCTACGTCTGGCGCAAGGGCGTGCTCGACTGGGGGCCCGACAGCGACCCGGATTACAAGCGGCCGCCGAAGCCAGGCCCCGCCGCGGTGAAGAGATACTCCTATGGGACTCGAAGCTGAACTCCCCGACATCCCGGTCCTGACCACCACCGTCGAGAAGGTGGTGCAGTGGAGCCGGCGCTCCGCCATCTGGCCGGTCACGTTCGGCCTGGCGTGCTGCGCGATCGAGATGATGGCCATGAGCTGCGGCCGTTACGACATCGCGCGCTTCGGCGCGGAGGTGTTCCGGGGATCGCCCCGCCAGTCGGACCTGATGATCATCGCCGGCCGGCTGTCCCGGAAGATGGCCCCGGCGCTGCGCCGCATCTACGACCAGATGCCCGAGCCCAAGTGGGTGATTTCGATGGGGGCCTGCGCCTCCTGTGGCGGCGTCTTCGACAACTACTCGATCGTCCAGGGCTCCGATCAGGTGGTGCCCGTCGACGTGTTCATCCCGGGCTGCCCGCCGCGGCCTGAATCCGTGATCTACGGCATCGTGCAGCTCCAGAAGAAGATCGACGCCACGAAGCTGTCGGCGACGGCATAGGGCGGCGCGATCCATGGATGCCCAGTCGATCATCGACCTGCTCGCGCCCCTCGTGCCCGACGCCGTGCTGGCGCCCTGCCCGGCGGCCGACGGCGACGTGACGCCGACCCTCTGGGTCTCGGCCGCCCACGTCGTGCCCGTCGGCCTCGCGCTGCGCGACACGCCCGGCCTCGAGTTCCAGTCGTTCTCGAACGTCACCGCCGTGGACTTCGGCGACCGGCGCACGCCGCGCTTCGACCTCGTCTACCACGTCGTCTCCACGCACCGCCGCGCGCGCGTCCGCTTCAAGGCGCAGCTCGGCGTGGACGAGCCGATCGCGTCGATGACGGCCGTCTGGGAAGGGGCGGGCTGGTGCGAGCGCGAGGTCTACGATCTCTTCGGCATCGTGTTCGAGGGGCACGCGGACCTGCGGCGGCTGATGATGGCCGACGACTGGGTCGGGTACCCGCTGAGGAAGGACTACCCGGTCCAGGTGAGGAAGGACGCCCAGACCTACATGCCGCTGCAGGTCACGGCGGAGGAGTTCAGGGCGAACATGGAGCGCGACCGCCTGTCGCGGACGCGCCCCACGTAGACGATGGCCGGAGGCGAAGCGGCGCGCCGTGCGCTGGTGGTCGAGACGCTGCTGGCAACCGCGCGGCTGCACGCGTCGCTGGCGGAGGGACCCGCGGTGGACGCGATCGAGCAGGCGGCCGACGCCCTCGTGAGCGTGCTGGGCGGCGGGGGGCGGGTGCTGGCGTTCGGCAACGGCGGCAGCGCCGCCGACGCGCAGCACTTCGTGGCGGAACTGGTGGGACGGTTCGAGCGGGACCGGCGCGGATGGCCGGCCATGGCGCTCACCACCGACCCGAGCGTCGTGACGGCGGTGGCGAACGACTTCGGGTTCGAGTCGGTGTTCGCGCGGCAGGTGACGGCGCTGGGAAGGGCCGGCGACCTGGCGCTCGGCATCACGACGAGCGGCGAATCGCCGAACGTCGTGCGGGGATTGGAGGCGGCGAAGGCCGCGGGGCTGCGGACGATCGCGCTCACGGGGAAGGACGGCGGCGCGGCGGGCCGCGTCGCCGAGGTGCACGTGCACGTCCCGTCGCCGGTGACGGCGCGGGTGCAGGAGGCGCACATGACGGTGCTCCACCTGCTCTGCGCCGCGGTCGATCGGGATTTGGAAGGCTGAGGGGACGTCGTCCCCGGGATGGGTGAATGGCTGAAGTACGCACCGAGACCATGACCGTCAACATGGGGCCCCAGCACCCCAGCACGCACGGCGTGCTGCGGCTCGTGCTGGAGCTCGACGGCGAGACGGTCGTCTCGGTGTCGCCGACCATCGGCTTCCTGCACACGGGCATCGAGAAGACCGCCGAGCAGAAGAAGTGGCAGCAGGTGGTCCCGCTCGTCGAGCGGATGGACTACCTGGGCGCCCAGTCGAACAGCCTGGCGTACTGCCTGTCGGTGGAGAAGCTGCTCGGCATGGACGTGCCGCAGCGGGTCAAGGACATCCGCGTGCTCATCGCGGAGCTCCAGCGCATCAGCAGCCACCTCGTGTGGTTCGGCACGCACGGCATGGAGATCGGCGCGATCACGGCGATGCTCTACGCCTTCCGTGAGCGCGAGATCCTGATGAACCTGAACGAGATGCTCGCCGGGTTCCGCTTCTTCCCGAGCTACATCCGGGTGGGCGGCCTGCGCGACGATCTCCCGCGCGGATTCAAGGAGGCGGTGGCCGCCTTCCTCGACCGCTTCGTCCCGACCAGTGGCTCGGGCAAGCTGGACGAGTACGAGACGCTCATCACGAAGAACCCGATCTGGCTGGACCGGACGCGCGGCGTCGGCACGATCAGCCTGGCCGACTGCCATCAGTGGGGGCTGTTCGGCCCGATCGCGCGCGCCGCCGGCAGCGACTACGACGTCCGCCGCGCCTTCCCGTACTGCGGCTACGAGACCTACGCGTTCGACGTCATCGGCGCCTCCAACGGCGACGTCTACGACCGCTACCTGACGCGCGTCGCCGAGATGCGGGAGAGCGTCAAGATCTGCCGCCAGGCGCTCGAGCGCATCGACCCGGTGGGCGAGTACCAGACGGCCGACCGCAAGGTCGCGCCGCCCCCCAAGGACGAGGTCTATACGGAGATGGAAGCGCTCATCCAGCACTTCCTGATCTACTCGCAGGGGTTCAACGTGCCTGCCGGTGAGGCCTACGTGCCCGTCGAGGGCCCGCGCGGCGAGCACGGGTGCTACGTCGTGTCCGACGGCACGAACCGTCCCTGGCGCGTGCACATGCGCTCGCCAGGCCTCATGGCCAGCCAGGCCCTGCACAAGTTCGTCGTGGGCGGGATGATCGCCGACGTCGTGGCCGTCATCGGCTCGCTCGACGTCGTCATGGGAGACGTGGATCGATGAGTTTCCATCCCGCGATGCCGTACGGCTCCGAGCGGTGGCATCGCTCGGAGCGCAAGACGCTGCCCGAGGGGCCCGACTTCGCCTTCACGGCCGAGCGCCGGGCGGAGTACGAGCGCCTGGCCGCGCAGTACCCGCCGGAGCACCGGCGCTCGTCGGTGCTCTACGCGCTCTACCTCGCCCAGGAGCAGCAGGGGTACATCAGCGCGAACGCGGCCCGGCACGTCGCCGAGGTGGTCGGCATCACGACGGCCGACGTCGAGGACGTCGTCAGCTACTACGTCATGTTCCACCGGACGCCCGTCGGCACCTACGTCCTGCAGGTGTGCACGACGCTGTCGTGCGCGCTGGCCGGGGCGGAACGCGTGATCGAGCGGCTCGAGGAGTCGCTCGGCGTGAAGTGCGGCGGCACCGACCCGTCGGGCATGTTCACCATCCAGCAGATGGAGTGCCTGGGCGCCTGCGACAAGGCGCCCGTGATGATGGTGAACAACGAGCACTGGCACGAGTGCGTGACGCCGGAGCAGGTGCCGGGGCTCCTGGACGGCATGCGCGCCAACGGCCTGAAGGCGCTCTCGGGCTGCCATCTGGACGTCGAGCACCGCACCGACGCGGCGGGGAAGACGACGGTGCCGGCGCGGCCGGCGGCCGCCACCGACTACGAGCCGGTCCTCACGAAATACGCCTACACGCCCGGCGGCAACACGCTCGAGCACTACCTGGCGCACCAGCAGGGGTACGACGGCCTGAAGAAGGCGCTCGCGATGGCGCCCGAGCAGGTGATCGAGACCGTGAAGGCGTCGGGCCTGCGCGGCCGCGGCGGCGCCGGGTTCCCGACGGGCCTCAAGTGGCAGTTCGTGGACAAGAAGTCGCCCAAGCCGAAGTACATCGTCTGCAATGCCGACGAGAGCGAGCCGGGTACCTTCAAGGACCACCTGCTGATGGAGCGCAACCCCCACCTGCTGGTGGAGGGCTGCCTCATCGGCTGCTACGCCATCGGCGCGAAGACCGCCTACATCTACATCCGCGGCGAGTTCTACCACCTGTTCCCGGCGCTGCAGAAGGCGATCGACGACGCCCGTGCCGCCGGCTACGTCGGCACGAACATCCTCGGTACCGGCTTCGACTGCGAGGTGTACCTGCACCGGGGCGCCGGCGCTTACGAGGCCGGCGAAGAGACGGCGCTCCTCGACTCGCTCGAGGGCAAGCGGGCGCAGCCCCGCTTCAAGCCGCCGTTCCCGGCCGTGGCCGGCCTCTGGGGCTGCCCGACCGCCGTCAACAACGTCGAGACGCTGTGCAACGCGCCCCTCATCCTGACGCGGGGCGCGGAGTGGTTCGCGGCGCTGGGGCCCGAGAAGAACGGCGGGCCGAAGCTGTTCTGCATCAGCGGCCAGGTGAAGCGTCCGGGCGTCTACGAGGCGCCGATGAAGGTGACGCTGCGCGAGCTGATCGACACCTACGCGGGCGGCATGCGCGATGGCCACGCGATGAAAGCCGTCATCCCCGGCGGGTCGTCGGTCCCCATCCTGCTGCCCGACCAGCTCGACATCCCGGCCAGCTTCGACGACGTGCAGAAGGCCGGCTCGCTCCTCGGCTCGGCCGCGATCATGGTGCTCGATGACACCGTGGACATGGTCTGGCTGGCCGAGAACCTCCTGCACTTCTACCGGCACGAGTCCTGCGGCAAGTGCACGCCCTGCCGGGAGGGCACCGACTGGCTGTACCGCCTGCTGCGCCGGATGCTCGACGGCGAGGGCACGTCCAAGGACGTCGCGCTGCTCCAGAGCGTCGCGAGCCAGATCAACGGCAAGACCCTGTGCGCCTTCGGCGACGCCGCGGCCACGCCCGTGCTGACGACGCTCAAGCTGTTCAAGTCCGAATTCGAGGTCTACGCGAAGGGCGACCGCCCCGCGCCGGCCGACTACCGCGCCAGCCAGCCCGCCGGCGCGCACCACTAGGGAACGGGGGCCGAGGCACTCACGTCATGCTCGACTTCGTCACGTCGCTCTTTCGTCCGCCCAACAACTGGTGGGTCGCCTACGCCGTGCTCGTCGGCGCGATTTTCATGGCGCTGCAGATCTCGGCCGCCGTGATGGTCTACTTCGAGCGCAAGGTGTCCGCCTGGATGCAGCAGCGCTACGGCCCGTGGCTCGTGGGGCCGGCCGGCACGCTGCAGCCCATCGCCGACATCGTGAAGCTTTTCTTCAAGGAAGAGCTGCAGCCCAAGTCCGCGGACCGGATCCTGTTCTCCCTGGCGCCGATCATCTCGGTCGCCACCTGCTTCATCGCCTTCGCGCCCGTGCCGTTCGGCGCGACGACCACGCTGTTCGGCTGGCTCGACGAACCGATCGCCCTGCAGATCGCCGACCTGAACGTCGGCGTCCTGGTGGTGTTCGCCGTGGCGTCGGTGGGCGTCTACGGCATCGTCATCGCCGGCTGGGCGAGCAACTCGAAGTACTCGCTCCTGGGCGGTCTCAGGAGCTCGGCCCAGATGATCAGCTACGAGCTGGCCTACGGCATGGCCCTGGCCACCGTGATCGTGCTGGCCGGATCGATGTCGTTCCGCGAGATCGTGGACGCCCAGGCCGGGTACTTCAGCTACCTCGCGCTGCCCAGCATCCCGCTCCCGTCGTTCATCCCGCGGTGGAACGTGTTCGCGATGTTCCCGTTCGGCCTCATCGCCTTCCTGCTCTTCTTCACCGCGGGCGTCGCCGAGACCAACCGCGCGCCGTTCGACTTCCCCGAGGCCGAGCAGGAGCTCGTGGCCGGGTACCACACCGAGTACAGCTCCATGCGCTTCGCCATGTTCTTCATGGCGGAGTACATCAACATGGTCACGGTGTCGGCCGTGGCCGTGAACCTCTTCCTCGGCGGCTGGCACGGCCCGTTCCTGCCGCCTGAGTACGGCTGGGTGTGGTTCCTGCTGAAGACCGCCGTCCTCCTGTTCGTCTATCTGTGGCTGCGGTGGACGTTGCCGCGCGTGCGCTACGACCAGCTGATGTCGCTCGGGTGGAAGGTGCTGCTGCCGGTGGCCACGCTGAACCTGCTCGCCGTCGCCGCGGGGGTGATCGCCTTTGGCCTTTGATCTGGTGCTCTTCTACCTGTTCGCCGCCATCACGGTGGGCGGGTCGCTGCTGGTCGTGGGCCAGCGCAACCCCGTCTACAGCGTGATGGCGATCGTCGGGGCGTTCTGCGGCCTCTCGGGCCTGTACGTGCTCCTCGAGGCGCCGTTCGTCGCCGTCGTGCAGATCATCATCTACGCCGGCGCCATCCTGGTCCTGTTCCTGTTCACGGTGATGCTGCTCAACGCCTCGCGTGAGGACGGCGCGGAGTGGGACCGTACGCACCCCTACTACCGGCCCGGTCCGACACGGGTCGGCGGCGTGCTGGCCGTGCTGCTCCTCGGACAGCTGGTCTGGGCCGTCACCCGCCTCGGGAGCGGCGTGGGCCTGGCCGAACAGCAGCCCGCCGCCTCGAGTGTCAGGCTGCTGGGCCGCGTGCTCTTCACCGACTACATGTTCGCCTTCGAAGTGACCTCCATCCTGATCATCGCCGCGATGGTGGGCGCCGTCGTCCTGGCGGGGAAGCGGGGGAACTGACGTGGTCCCCATCACCCACTACCTCGTGCTGTCGGGCATCCTGTTCGCCATCGGCACGGCCGGGGTCTTCCTGCGCCGGAACGTCATCACCCTGCTCCTGTCGGTGGAGGTGATGCTCAACGCCGTGAACCTCTCGTTCGTCGCCTTCGGCCGGCAGTTCGGCACCGTCGACGGGCAGATCATCACGTTTTTCGTGATGACCGTGGCGGCGGCCGAGGCCGCCGTCGGCCTGGCCATCGTCATCGCGCTCTTCCGCCACCGGGAGTCCCTGAGTCCCGAGGCGTTCACGAACCTCAAGTGGTGACGCCGTGCTCGCGCTGATTCCGCTCCTCCCGTTCCTCGGCTTCCTGGTCAACGCCAGCGCCGGCCGGCGTCTGTCGAAGGCGCTCGCCGGCGGTCTGGCGTCGGCCGTGATGGTCGCGTCGTTCGCCGTGTCCGTGCTCCAGGTGATGGCGCTCGCCGGCCTCCCGGAGGACCGTCGCGAGATCGCGCAGACGCTCTTCACGTGGATCCGGTCTGGCGACTTCGCGCTCGATCTCACGTTCAGGCTCGACCCGCTCTCCGCCGTGATGATCCTGGTCATCACCGGGATCGGCTCGCTGATCCACATCTACTCCACGGCCTACATGCACGAGGAGACCGACAGCGAGTTCGCCCGGTACTTCTCGTACCTGAACCTGTTCGTGTTCTTCATGCTCCTCCTGGTGCTGGGCTCGAACTTCCTGGTCATGTTCGTGGGCTGGGAGGGCGTCGGCCTCTGCTCCTACCTCCTCATCGGCTACTACTACGTGAAGAAGTCCGCGGGGGACGCGAGCAAGAAGGCCTTCATCGTGAACCGCGTCGGCGACTACGCCTTCGTGCTGGGCACGCTGCTGGCGTTCGTCACCTTCGGGTCGCTCGACTTCCAGATCGTCGCGGCGAAGGCCACGCCGATGGCGCCGGAGGCGGCCTTCGGCACGCTGAGCCTCATCACGCTCCTCCTGTTCGTGGGCGCGACCGGCAAGTCGGCGCAGATTCCGCTCTACACCTGGCTGCCGGACGCCATGGAGGGCCCGACGCCCGTGTCCGCGCTCATCCACGCGGCCACGATGGTGACGGCCGGCGTCTACATGATCGGCCGGAACGCCGTGCTCTTCTCGCACGCGCCCCTCACGCTGGATGTCATCGCCGTGGTCGGCGTGGCGACGGCCCTCTTCGCCGGCACGATCGGGCTGGTCCAGAACGACATCAAGCGCGTGCTCGCCTACTCGACCGTCTCCCAGCTCGGCTACATGTTCCTGGCGATGGGCGTCGGCGCGTTCGGCGCCGGCATCTTCCATCTCTACACGCACGCCTTCTTCAAGGCCTGCCTCTTCCTCGGCTCGGGCGCGGTGATCCACGCCCTGCACGGCGAGCAGGACATCCGGCACATGGGCGGCCTCAAGAAGCACTTGCCCATCACCTACTGGACGTTCCTCGTCGCGTCGCTGGCCATCGCCGGCGTGCCGCTCCTGGCGGGCTTCTTCTCGAAGGACGAGATCCTCTTCGAGACCTTCAACCACGGACACGGTCTCCTGTGGACGGTGGGGGCCATCACGTCGCTGCTGACGGCCACCTACATGTTCCGCCTCGTGTTCCTGACGTTCCACGGCGAGCGCCGCGAGGCGCCGGCCGGTCATGGCCACGACGCGCACGGACACGCGGCGCCAAGTGGCCATCATGATCATGGCGGCCACGTGCACGACGCGCCGCCGGCGATGGCGCTCGCGCTCATCGTCCTGGCCGTGGGTTCGGTGTTCGCCGGCTACGTGGGCGTGCCGCACGCGCTCGGCGGCCACAACTCGCTCGCCGAGTGGCTGCGCCCGTCGTTCGCCGCCACGGCCAGCGCCTTGGCCGAGTGCAACGTGCCCGTGGCCATGCCGGGCGCACCGGCCGGCATGACGCTGGCGGAGTGCAAGCCGGGCGACGCGGTGCCCGCGGTGGCCTCCATGAGCCAGACTGCGGCCGAACTGGCCCTGCCGGCGGCGGCGCAGGCGGGTGAGGCGGCGGAGTCCGCGCAGGCGGGCGAAGAGCACGGAGAGGGCGACGAGACGGCGCTCGAGTTCACGTTGATGGGGGTGTCGTCCCTCATCGCGCTGGTCGGCATCGGCCTCGCGGCGTTCCTCTGGCTGAAGAACCCGTCCATCCCGGCGTCGCTCGCCGCGCAGTTCCCGGGCCTCCACCGGCTGCTGCTGAACAAGTACTACGTGGACGAACTCTACGACGCGGCCATCATCCACCCCATCCAGACGGCATCGACGCAGGGCCTCTGGAAGGTGGTCGACGCACGCGTGATCGATGGCGCCGTCAACGCCGCCGGCTACGTCGTGGCCGGGGCCAGCGCCGTGCTCCGGCTGTTCCAGACCGGATCGGTGCGCAGCTACGCCGCCTCCACCTTCGTGGGCGTCGTGCTGATTCTGGGGTACTACCTGTGGAGATGATCGGACTGGTGCGTTCATGCTGACCCTGCTCATCGCCCTGCCGCTCGTGAGCGGGATCCTGCTGGCCGCGGTGCCCAACCGCGACGGCGCGAAGGACCAGGCCGTTCGCTGGACGGCGCTGGCAGCCTCGCTGCTGCCGTTCGTGGTGTCGCTGGCGGTCTGGGCGTCGTTCGACGCGTCGCCCGAGGCGCCGGCATTCCAGTTCGCCGAGCGGCACGCCTGGATTCCGACCTTCGGCATCGAGTACTCGCTGGGCCTGGACGGCATCAGCCTGATGCTCGTCGTGCTCACCACCTTCCTGACGCCCATCGCCCTCCTGACGTCGTGGGAGTCAATCCACGAGCGCGTGAAGGAGTTCTCGGTCTTCATGCTGCTGCTCGAAGCCGCCATGATCGGCGTCTTCGTCTCGCTGGACCTCTTCCTCTTCTACGTGTTCTGGGACTTCATGCTCATCCCGATGTATTTCCTCATCGGGATCTGGGGCTACGACCAGCGGCTGTACGCCTCGAT
Organism: Vicinamibacterales bacterium; assembly: GCA_041394705.1. GTDB lineage: Bacteria > Acidobacteriota > Vicinamibacteria > Vicinamibacterales > UBA2999 > CADEFD01. The sequence continues at coordinate 148,960 of JAWKHS010000010.1, read as the reverse complement.
CAAGTTCCTGCTCTACACGATGGCCGGGTCGGTGCTGATGCTCATCGCCATCATCGGCATCGCGTGGCTGCACCAGCAGGCCACCGGGCAGTACTCGTTCGACCTGCTGCGGCTCTACGAGCTCAGGGTGCCGGAGCACCTCCAGTACTGGTTCTTCCTCGCCTTCGCGGTCGCCTTCGCCATCAAGGTGCCGCTCTTCCCCTTCCACACCTGGCTGCCGGACGCGCACGTCCAGGCGCCCACGCCGGGCTCCGTGATCCTGGCCGGCGTGCTGCTGAAGATGGGCGGCTACGGCCTCGTGCGCTTCGCGATTCCGCTGTTCCCCGAGGCGGCGCTGGGCTTCGCGCCGCTCCTGGCGACGCTGTCGGTCGTGGCCATCGTCTACGGGGCGCTCGTGGCGATGGTGCAGCCCGACATGAAGAAGCTCGTGGCCTACTCGTCGGTCAGCCACATGGGTTTCGTCGTGCTCGGCATCGCCGCCATGAACGTGCAGGGCATCCAGGGCGCCACCTACCAGATGCTCGCGCACGGCATCAGCACCGGCGGGCTCTTCGCCGTGGTCGGGATGCTCTCGGACCGCCGCCATACGCGTCTCATCTCGGAGTTCGGGGGCCTCAAGGCCGTCATGCCCCGGCTGACCGCGGCGTTCCTGCTCATCACGCTCGCCTCCGTCGGGCTGCCCGGCATGAACGGATTCGTCGGCGAGTTCCTCATCATGCTGGGCACGTTCCGCTGGCAACCCCGCTTCGTCGTCGTCGCCGGCCTGGGCGTGATCCTCTCGGCGGTGTACATGCTCTGGATGTTCCAGCGTGTCTACTACGGCGCCGTGACCAACGAGGAGAACCGGCACCTGCCCGACCTGAACCTGAGGGAATGGGCGGTCGTCGGCCCGTTGTGCGCGATGGCCATCCTGATGGGCGTCGTGCCCAACATCTTCCTGGCGCCGATGGAACCGGCCGTGGCGCGGCTGGTGCAGCGCATGGAGGCGCGCGAGCCCATGCGGGTCGACGCTGGCTGGCGCTCGTGGTTCTCGTCCGGGACGCCGGCGGCCGGGCGCGCCATGACGAGCGGGGGCAAGTAGGCGATGGACACCAGCGCGTTCGACGCCGTCATTCCGGTCCTCTGCGTCTCGCTGGCGGGCCTCTTCGTGATGCTCGCGGAGGCCTTCCGGTCGAAGGGCGAGACGATGCCCGTCGGTGGCCTGGCCATCATCGGCCTCGTCGGCGCCGGCGTGGCGTCCGTCCTCCTGTGGGGCCGCAACACGCACAGCTTCGGCGTGGTCACGGCCGACAACTTCTCGTTGTTCGTGAACCTGGTGCTGGTCGTCATCGGCATCCTCACCGTGGTGTTCTCGGGCGACACCGCCGAGCGCGACGGCCTGCCGACCAGCGAGTACTACGCGCTGGTCCTGTTCGCCATCGTGGGGATGATGCTCATGGCGCAGGCGAGCGACCTCCTGCTGCTGTTCCTGGCGCTCGAGACGATGTCGATCGCCGTCTACGTGCTGACGGGCCTGCGCCGCGACCAGCCGAACGCGTCGGAAGCCGCCTTCAAGTACTTCCTGCTGGGAGCGTTCGCCAGCTCGTTCTTCCTCTACGGCATCGCGTTCGTCTACGGCGTGACCGGGACGACCCACCTCGAGCGCGCCGGCGCGGCGATCGCCGCACAGTCGATGTCCGACAGCCCGATGCTGCTCGTCGCCGTGGGCCTGCTGATCGTGGGCTTCGCCTTCAAGGTCTCGGCGGTGCCGTTCCACATGTGGTCGCCCGACGCCTACGAGGGCGCGCCGGCCGTGGTCACGGGCTTCATGTCCACCGGCGTGAAGGCGGCGGCCGTCGCGGCTTTCGCCCGCGTCTTCCTCTCGGCGCTCGGGCCGGTCATCGACGACTGGACGCCCGTGCTCTGGGCCATCGCGGCCGCCACGATGATCGTCGGCACCGTGGTGGGCGTGTCGCAGACGAGCATCAAGCGGATGCTCGCCTATTCCAGCATCGCGCACGCCGGGTACCTGATGGTGGCCATCATCGCCGGCAACGACATCGGCAAGGCGTCGCTGCTGTTCTATCTGGCGGCCTACGCCGTGACCAATGTCGGCGCGTTCGGCATCATCGCGCTCCTGGGTTCGCGCGAGCGCGCGAACGACGAACTCCGTGACTACGCGGGTCTGGCGAAGTCGCACCCCGGCATCGCGGCACTGATGACGGTGTTCCTGCTGTCGCTGGGCGGCTTCCCGCCGACCGCGGGCTTCATCGCCAAGTGGTACACGTTCAGCGCGGCCGTGAGCCAGGGCTACTACTGGCTGGCCATCATCGGCGTGCTGTCGTCCGTGGTGTCGGTGTACTTCTACCTGCGCATCGTGGTGATGATGTACATGTCCGAGCGCGACGCGCGCCCCGTGCCGCCGCCCGTCGGCCGCGTGGCCCTCGCGGGACTCGTCGCCTCGGTGGCCGCCGTGTTGTACCTCGGTGTCCTGCCGGCCGGCGTCATCGCCTGGGCCGAGCAGTCGATTGCGACGATCTTCTAGAGCGCCGGAACGTGGGACTAGCGACTGGCCCGTGCCAGCGCCTCCGCCAGATACTCATCGCGCTCGGGCTCGACCGTTCGCAGGTCCAGCACGACGGCGTCGTCCTGAATCCGCGCGATGACGGGCGGGTCGAGCGTCCGTAGCCAGGCCTCGAGCCGATCGGCGCTCCAGCCCTCGCGCGCGATGCGCACCAGTGTGGTCGGCACGCCCACGCCGGGTGCGCTGCCGCCGCCGACGGCGGAATCGCCGGCCGCGGTGCCGGCGCTCCAGCCAGCCGCGGACAGACGCGCGGCGAGCCCGTCGGCCCGCGCGGCGATGGCGGCCGCGGGCGTGTGGAGCATCCTGAGGACCGGGACGCCCTCGTGCGCGCGCCCCGCGCGGTGATCGAGCAGCGTCCCCTCGAGCGCGGCGTAGGTGAGCTTGTCCACGCGGAGGGCCCGCATCAGCGGGTGCCGGCGCAGGCGATCGACGAACTCGCGTCGGCCCAGCACCAGGCCCGCCTGTGGGCCGCCGAGCATCTTGTCGCCGCTCACGGCCACCAGGTCGACGCCAGCCGCGATCGACGCCTGGACGGATGGCTCCCAGCCGGAAGACGGGTCGACGTTGCCGGAACCGAGGTCCTGCACCACCGGAACGCCCGCGTCGTGTGCCGCGGCCACGAGGTCGGCGAGGGGAGGACGCTCGGTGAAGCCCTCGACCCGGAAGTTGGAGGGATGCACCGCCAGCACCAGCCCCGTGCCCGGGCCCAGTGCCGCGACGTAGTCCGAGAGGCGCGTCCGGTTCGTCGTGCCGACCTCGCGCAGCAGGGCCCCCGACTGGCTCAGGATGTCCGGCACCCGGAACCCGCCGCCGATCTCGACGAGCTCGCCGCGCGAGATGAGCACCTCGCGGCCGCGCGCCAGCGCCGCCAGCACGAGCAGCATGGCCGCGGCGTTGTTGTTGACGACGACGGCGGCCTCGGCGCCCGTGAGTGCCGTGAGCAGGCCCTCGGCGTGCACGGCCCGCGATCCGCGCGTCCCGCCCGCCAGGTCGTACTCCAGCGTGGCGTATCCGCCGGCCACCTCCGCGACGCGGGCCAGCGCCCGCGCGCTCAGCGGCGCCCGTCCGAGGTTGGTGTGGATGACCACGCCCGTGGCGTTCACCACGGGCCGCAGCGTGCCCGTCTCGGCCGCGGCGAGCGCCGCCGCGGCCTCGGCCACGATGCCGTCGTCCAGCGGGGCGGCGCTTCCGGTCGAGGTGCCCGTGGCGATCAGCGCGCGCCGCCGCGTGACGGCCGCGCGAAGGGCGTCCGTGGCCGCGTCGCGGCCATGGCGGGCCACGAGCGCATGAACGGTCTCGAGCTGCAGGAGCCGATCGATGGACGGAAGTGCGCGGAAATCGGCCATCTTGCGAGGGGTGGCCGTTCAGGATACCATCACGAACTCACGCGTTCGCGAAGCGCATCCGCGTGACGCGATGTCCGAACCATCCGCCTCCGCGCCCGCAGTGCCGACGCGCCGCCCCCTCGAGCGTTTCTGGCCATACGTCGAGCTCGCCGAGGCTCCTTCGCAGGAGGAGCTGGCGGCGCTGGACCCCGAGCTGCACGCCGCGCTCTTCGGGGCGCGCGACCTGCCGTTCTCCTTCACGCTCGTCTTTCCAGATTTCGACGGCGACCAGTTCGCCCGCGCGCTGGCGCTCGCCGAGGCCGCACCCGAGTACCGCGTGACCGGCAGCGGCGCGGCGCGCCGGCACCGCGCGCGCTACTTCACGGCGGACGGCCGGGCGCTGCGCGACCTCTACGCCCTCATCGGCGACCGGCCCGAGTCGGAGGTGCTGATCGACGACCGCCCCGTGCCCTTCGCCCGCGAACTCTGGCTGCCGCTGCTGTACCTGCAGCTCCTCGACTAGCATGGCGGCGCCGACCACGCAGTTCGATCGGCAGCTCCGGGAGCTCGAAGCCGAGATCAAGCGGCTCGAGGTGGAATACAACCTGTTCTTCGCGGGTCGCCTGCCGAAGCTGCCGTGGGACACGCGGGCGCGGGTGGAGTCGCTGGTCAAGCAGTACGACCGGATGCACATCCAGAACACGGCGGAGCGGTTCCGCTTCCAGGGGCTGCAGGCCCGGTTCAATTCGTTCTGCGAGCTGTGGGAGCGCCACCTGAAGAGCCGCGAAGGCGGTCGACCTGGTGTGCGCGGCCGGATGTCCGGCGGGGCGACGCCGCCGGCCTCGACCCCTTCGCCGGAGGCGCGCCGTCAGCCGCCCACGCCGGACGTCGTGACGCTGCGCGATCCGGGAGACGCCGAGTCGGTGCGCGCGCTGCACGAGCGACTGAACGCGGCGCGGCGCGGCACTGGCGAAGCCGAGGTGCCGTTCGACCGGTTCCAGGAGGTCGTCCGCGCGCAGTTCAGCAAGCTGTCGAAGGACGGCGCGAACGTGGACTTCAAGGTCGGCGCCAAGGACGGCCGGGTGACGTTCACGGCCAAGCCGACGTCCGGCTCGGACGGCGACGACGGTGAGTGAGGCTGGTGTGGGGGAGTGTGCGGAGGGGGCGCCGGCCGGTGCAGCCGGCGCCTTCGTGGTTCAGTGAGCTCAGACGAGCTGGACGTTGCCGGCCTGCGGCCCCTTCGGGCCATCGACGATCTCGAACTCCACGCCCTGGCCTTCCTCGAGCGAGCGGAAGCCCGATCCCTGGATCGCCGAGTAGTGCACGAACACGTCGCTGCCGCCCTCACGCTCGATGAATCCGTAGCCCTTGGCGTTGTTGAACCACTTGACCTTGCCTGTAATGCGCATCGCTGTTCGTCCTGACTTGCGGCTCTCGCCACCTTACGATCGGCCCCCGATCCGCAGGGATCCGAGGCCACGAAAAAAGGCCGCGCGTTTGCGGCCTTTTGCCTTCCTCACGGGAAACGCACCTGGATGATACCGATGGGTGTCTCCGAGTGTCAATGCCTGTCTCGTCGTTTCATGCGCCAGGGCCGCCGGGCCCGTGGCCCCGTCCGTTGAGTCTCAAGAATGCCGCCAATGCGCCGTGCCCTCCTCAGTGTGTCCGACAAATCCGGTCTCATCGAGTTCGCCAAAGGCCTTCATGCCAGGGGATTCGAACTCGTCTCGACGGGCGGCACCGCCTCAGCCATTGCCGGCGCAGGCCTCGCCGTGACGAACGTGGCGGAGGTGACGGGCTTCCCCGAGATGATGGACGGCCGGGTCAAGACCCTGCATCCCGCCATTCACGGTGGCATCCTGGCCCGCCGCGGCGACCCGGACGACCTGGCGGCGGCCCGCGCGGCCGGGATCGGGCTCATCGACCTCGTGGCTGTCAACTTGTACCCGTTCGCGAAGACCGCCGCCGACCGGTCGGCCAGCGTCGGCGCGCTCATCGAGCAGATCGACATCGGCGGACCGAGCATGGTCAGGGCGGCCGCCAAGAACTTCCGCGACGTGCTCGTCGTCGTGGACCCAGCCGACTACCACCGCGTGCTCGAGGCGCTGGACGGAGAGCCGGGCGAAGCCTTCCGCTTCGATCTGGCGCGACGGGCCTTCGCGCACACCGCGGCCTACGACGCCACGATCGCCGAGGAACTGGAGGCGATCCAGTACGGGAGCGAGGCCGGGGCCCCTGCCACGAGGGGGGCGGCCCCGCTGGCGCCGTCGCACTTGATCGTCCGTGCCTCCAAGGTGCGGGACCTCCGCTACGGCGAGAACCCACACCAGGCGGCGAGCTGGTATGCGGTCGGCGGCGGTGAGGGCCTCGGCCGCCCGCTGGTCGTCCAGGGCCGGGAGCTGTCGTACACGAACCTGCTCGACCTGGACGCCGCCGCCCGGATCGCGCTCGAGTTCGACGCTCCGGCCGCGGCCGTCATCAAGCACACGAACCCGTGCGGCGTGGCGCTCGGCACGTCGGCAGCCGACGCGTACGAACGCGCCCGGGACGCCGATGCGCTGTCGGCGTTCGGCGGCATCGTCGGGCTGAACCGTCCCATCGACGTGGCGACGGCGCGGGCCCTCACCTCCACCTTCATCGAGGCCGTGGTCGCGCCCGCCGTGGACGACGACGCACGTCCAGTGCTGGCCGCGAAGGCCAACATGCGCGTCGTCGTCGCCGACATGACGCCGTTCCGGGAGCCCGCGTCCGCCGCCCTGCGCCGCGACGTGCGCTCGGTGCTCGGCGGCCTGCTCGTGCAGGCGCGGGACGTCGTGGAGGAGGCGCACGTCGCCTGGCCGGCCGAGCACGTCCGCGTCGTGACGCGCCGGGCGCCGACCGAGGAGGAGTGGGCGGCCCTGCGCTTCGCGTGGCAGGTGTGCGCGCACGTCAAGTCGAACACGGTGCTGTTCGCCGAGCGGGACCGCACGCGCGCCATCGGCGCCGGGCAGATGAGCCGCGTCGACGCAGTGAAGCTCGCCGCGGCGAAGGCGGGTGAGTGGCGGCTGCAGGACGGGCCCGTCCTGGCCGGCACCGTGGCGGCCTCCGACGCGTTCTTTCCGTTCAGGGACGGCCTGGACGCCGTGGCGGCCGCCGGCGCGACGGCGGTCGTGCACCCGGGCGGCTCGGTGCGGGACGCCGAGGTCGTGGCCGCGGCCGACGAGCACGGACTGGCGATGGTACTGACCGGCCGCCGGCACTTTCGCCACTAGCCGGGCGAGTCGGTCAGAGCCTGGCGCGCAGCTCGTCGATGGTGGCGACCGCCGTGCCGAAGCGCGTCACCACGATGCCCGCGGCGGCCGTTGCCAGCCACGCGGCTTCCGCCGGCGTCGCGCCCGCGGCCAGGGTCGCGCCGAGCGTGGCGATCACGGTGTCGCCGGCGCCGGTCACGTCGGCCACCTCCCGCGCGGTGGCCGGCAGGTGCCCCTCGCCGTCGCCGTCGGTGAGCCACATGCCCTGCTCCCCGAGGGTGATGAGGATCCCGTCCACCCGCAGCGACTCGCGCAGCTCGCGCGCCGCCTCGCGTGCGTCGGCGATCGTGCGGATGCGCCGCCGGCTGCCCGCTTCCGCCTCGCCGTGGTTCGGCGTCACCAGCGTCGCGCCTGCGTACAACGGGAGATGCGGCACCTTGGGGTCCACGAGCAGCGGCACCCGGCGCGCGCGTACGGCCGCCACCACCTCGGCCATGAGGCCGGCGGTGATCGCGCCCTTCAGATAGTCGGAGACCACGACGGCGTCGGCCGCCTCGATGGCCGGCAGCAGCCGCGCGGCCAGCGCGCGCTCGATCTCGGCCGGCACGTCGTCGGAGCGTTCGACGTCCACCCGGGCCACCTGCTGGTGGCGCGTCGTCGCCAGGCGCGTCTTCCTGGTCGTCGGGCGGTCCGGATCCGTGATGAGCCCGGTGGGCGGCACGCCGCGCGCCTCGAGCAGCCCCCGCAGCTCGCCGGCCGCGAGGTCGTCGCCCGCCACGCCCACCAGGGTGACGCGGGCGCCCAGGGCCACGACGTTTCCGGCGACGTTCGCCGCACCGCCCGGCAGGCTGAACTCGCGCTCGAGCTCGACGACCGGGACCGGCGCCTCGGGCGAGATCCGCGTGACCTTGCCGATCATGAAGTGATCGAGCATCACGTCGCCGACCACCACCACCTGCACGCTGCCCACCGCGTCCAGGATGGCGCGGGCACGGTCGGAGGGCACGGCGGCCAGCGTCGGCATGTCCGTCACGGCAGGCCTCCGTCGCGGTCGGCCGCGAACGGCGCCGTGATCAGGACGAGGAAGAGCATCAGGAACTCCGAGTCGCCGAAGTTGTACTCGAACATGCCGGCCGCCAGCATCGCCGCCAGCGCAGCGAGCCCGCCGGCCGCCAGGGCCGGGGTGCGCGTCCGTCGCAGTCGCTCCCAGAGGCCGCGCGCCGTCGCGGCGACGAACCAGAGCCACGCCGCGAGGGCTGGCAGTCCGCGTTCGGCCGCGATCTGCATCGGCACGTTGTGGAGGTGCGGATTGGACGGCTGGACCGCCCACGGCACCCGGTAGCGGGGATACACGCGCTCGACCATGTCCGGCCCCACGCCGGTCAGGGGGTGGTCGTCGACCATCGCGCGGCCAGCCTCGAGCATCGCCAGGCGATCCCGTCCCGTGGGGTCGTTCCTGTCGAACATCGAATAGACGCGATCGGTGACGGTTGCCGGCGCGAAGGCGACGACCAGGGCCACGACGATGGGCAGCACGCCGACCAGACGCCGGTCCTTCAACAGGAACAACGTCCCGACGCCCGCGAAGACCCCCACCCAGGCGCTCCGCGTCAGCGTCAGCGCGAGGCTCGTGGCCAGGGCCGGCATCGCGACGGCGGCCCAGCCCCGGTCGCGGGTGTCGTACAGCAGCCGCGCCACGCCCGCGCACACGACGAGCATGAGCGTCCCGGAGTAGGTCATCCAGTGGGAGAGCGTGCCTTGCGGCCGGCGTCCGAGACCGCCGTAGTTCAACACGCCGTACTGCACGATGCCGACGAGCGCGCTGGCGGCCCCGACCATCAGCGCCACCGTCACGAGCGTGCGGGCGCGCGGCCCGCGCGCGAACTCGAAGACGACGGGCACCAGCAGGAAGAGGAGCAGCTGCTTGGTGTCGGGCACGCTGATGGCGGGATCCCGGGACACGGCGGCCGACAGCATCGTGAGGGCGGCATAGACCGTGAGCGGCACGGCGAGGCGCGGCAGCCGCGGCATGCCGGCCGCGCCGACGCGCGTCACCCACGCCAGGCCGGCGACGGCAACGGCCGCTTCGGCCACCGCGATGGACACCTGGAGGGCTGCCGCCGCGACGAGGAGCGCCCACCAGCCGATGCGATCGAGGCGCTCGGCCGGGTCCATCGGCGCGGCGGCCACCGCGACGCTGCTCACGACGACGTCCCCAGCGCGCGGCGCGCGGCGTGAATCACCTGGTCGGGGCCGATCGTGGTCAGGCACCGGAAGTCGCCGGGCACGCACACCCGTTGGTGACAGGGCCGGCACGGCAGGGGGCCGGGTTCGACGGCCTCGGCCGGCACGTCGCCGGCGCGCCAGGGCATCGAGCGGGCCGGGAGTGTGGGCCCGAAGAGCGCGACGACTGGGACGCCCGTGGTGGCCGCGACGTGGAGCGGCCCGGAGTCTCCGCCGATGAAGAGCTGCGCGTCCGTCATGATGACCTGGAGCTCCTCGAGGGACGGCTCGCCGCACCGCACGATCGCGGCCGCGGCGCCGCCGGCCAGGCGCTGCGCCGCGTCGGTGACGGCGACGGCCGCGTCCGCCTCGGACGGCCCGGCCGTGATCATAATGCGGCGCCGCGGATCGTCGAGCGCCAGCGCCGCAGCGACCCGGGCGAAGGCCTCGCGAGGCCATCGGCGGAACGGGTTGCTGGCGCTGACGTGGATGATCACGCGCCGGTGCGCCTCGGTCACCCCCGCCTCCGACAGCCGTGTGGCCGCGGCCCGCCGCGCGTCGGCCCCGGCGGTCATCCGCACCGGATCGGCCTCCGGCGTCGGCGGACCGATGCCCAGAGGGAGCACCAGGTCCCACTGATTCAGGACGGAGTGCCGCGGCGGCACGAGGTCGGGCCGCCACGGGACGCGAATCGTGTAGCAGAGACGGCGGGCCGGGATGTCGTAGCCGATCCGGCGCGGCGCCCGGGACGCCCACACCAGCCACGCGCTTCGCGGTCCGCCGTGGAAGTCGATGGCGACGTCGTAGCGGGCGCGGCGCAGGCGCCCGGCGAGCGCGAGGTCGTAGCCGAGGCGCCGTAGTCCCGACGGGCGCTCGGCCTCGATGACGGCGTCCAGATCGGGCGAGTGCCGGACGATGGGGGCGGCGGCGGGTTCGACGAGATAGTCGAGGCGTGCGTCGGGGAAGCGCTGCCGCAGCGCGTGTACGGCAGGCGTGGTGAACACCACGTCGCCGACCAGACGCAGGCGAACCAGAAGGATTCTCAGGATTCGACCGTGGCCTCGTCGAGGAGCATCACCGGGATGTCGTCCTTGATCGGGTACACCCGGCGGCACGTCTCGCACTTCAAGGCGGTGCCGTCCTTCACCAGGACCACCCGTGTCTTGCACGCGGGACAGGCGAGGATCTCGAGCAACTCCGCGTCGATCGGCATGGTGGTGGGAGTATAGCGCGGGCTCCCGAGCCGCCGACCCGGCGCGCTCGAAATGTGAAAAGATGCTGGCATGACGCTGCGACGTGCCGTGGTCGCCCTGCTCCTGCTCGTGGCCGGCCGCCCCGTCGCGGCGCAGGGTTCCGGCGCGCCGGCTCAGCCGGCCGTGGCGCCATCGAACTCCGGTGCGGCGATGTACGAGTTCCTGCTCGCCCGTCGCGCGGAGGGCCGCGACGAGGTCGAGGCCGCGGAAGCAGGGCTGAAAAAGGCGATCGCGCTGGACCCGGCGTCCGCGGAGCTCCAGGCCGAACTCGGGGCCTTCTACGTCCGCCAGAATCGCGCGGCCGACGCCGTGGCCGCGGCCGAGCGCGCGCTGGCGCTCGATCCCGATGTCGAGGAAGGGCACCGCGTCCTCGGCCTTGTGAACGCGGCGTGGGCGGACGGCATCGTCGATGGCCCGGCGGACGGCAGCGAGGAGCGCTGGCGCGATACCGCGATCACGGAACTGCAGAAACTGGTCGGCACGCCCACGATGGCCACCGACCTCGGCCTGCAGATGACCTACGCGCGCCAGCTGGTGGCGGCCGAGCGGTACGCGGACGCGGTGCCCGTGCTCGAGCGCCTCGTGTCGCAGACCGGACCGGCGGGCGAGCCCGCGTCGGTGCTCGCCGAGGCCCATCGCGCGCTCGGACAATTCGACCGCGCCGAGGCCGTCCTGGAACGTGCCGCCGAGGTCAATCCCCGCTACTACCTTGCCCTCGGCGACGTCTACGAACGGCAGCGGAAGTACGAGGAGGCGGCCGACGCCTTCGACAAAGGCGCCCGCGTCCTCAAGACGCGCGGGCGGGAGCTCAAGCTGCGCAGGGCCGCCGCGCTGCTCAACGTCGCCGACGGCAAGGGCGTCGATCGTGCGATCGCGGAGCTGACCCAGTTCGTGGATGGCGCGCCGAAGGATGCGGCCGCTCACTATCTGCTCGCTCGCGCCTACGGGCTCCGCAACGACAGCGGGGGCCTCGAGAAGGCCGCGCGCCAGGCGCTCGAGGCCGAGCCGCGACACCTGCCGACGCTGGCGCTGCTCGCCACCCACTACCGTGACCGGTACGACTTCGCCGCCGTCGAGGCGCTGCTCGCCCCGCTGGCGGCCGACGGCGCCCTGGACAAGGCGCCGCCGGCTGACGCCGTCCGGCTCCTGGCCGAACTCGGCGGCGCCCGCCAGCAGATCGGCGATGCCGCCGGCGCGGTGCAGGCGTTCGAGCGCGCCTCGCGACTGCTGCCGGACGCGCCGCCCCTCGCGACCGCCCTTGCCCAGGCGTACCTTGCCGCGGGGCAACCGGCGGAAGCCGCCAGGGTGGCGGCCGCCGCCAGGAAGTCGTCGCCCGACGACCTGGGGTTGATTCGCGTCCAGGCGATCGCCGCCGTCCGCGAGGGACGCGCGACGGACGCGGTGAGCGCCGCCGAGACGGCGGTCGGCGATCGGCGCCTCACCACCGCCGGCGCCTTTGCACTCGCCGATGTCTACCAGGAAGCCAAGCGGCAGGCCGACGCCGTGTCGCTCCTGGAGCCCCTGGCCACCGCTGCCCCGGACGACGATGCGGTGGCGTTCCGGCTCGCCGCCGCCTACGAGAACGCGGGCCGGATCGCTGACGCCGAGCGCACGTTCCGGCGCATCCTCCGTCGGGATCCGCTGAACGCCAACACGCTCAACTACCTCGGGTACATGCTGGCCAATCACGGCCAGAAGGTCCCGGAGGCGCTGACGCTGGTCGATCGCGCCTTGGCCGTCGAGCCGGGCAACCCCGCGTTCCTCGACAGCCGGGGCTGGGCGCTCTTCAAGCTTGGACGTGCGGCCGAGGCCGAGGAGCCGCTGAGGCGCGCGGCGACGGCGCTTCGCGGCAGCTCGGTCATCCAGTCGCATCACGCCGACGTGCTGCTCGCCCTGGGGCGCCGCGACGAGGCCGCCGATCGGCTCGAACTCGCGCTCCGCGGCGACGGCGTGGACATCGACCGGACCGCCATCGAGCGTCGGCTGCAGCAACTGGGCCGCCGGCCCCGATGAGCGGCGCCCGCGCGCGGTGCGGGCTGGTGCCGGCGGCCGCGCTCCTCCTGGCATCGTGCGCCGCTCCGGCGCCGCGTCCGGCCGGCCCGTCGTCGGACGATCCGGGCGCCGTGGCCGCGCTGCTGTCCGCAACCCCGCACTGCCGCCCGCTCAAGACGGCGACGACCGAGATCCGGCTGTCGGGACGGGTGGGGACCGAACGCGTCAGGGCGCGGCTGCTCGCCGGGTTCGCCGAGCCCTCGTCCGTCCGACTCGAGGCACTGGCGCCCTTCGGGCCCCCAGGGCTCATCCTGGCCTCCGACGGCGTCACCGACACGCTGCTGTTCCCCCGCGAGCACCAGGTGCTCCGCGGAGCGCCCGTGGCGGACGTGCTCGACGCCCTCACCGGGCTGCCGCTCGACGCCGCCGAACTGCGGGACGTCCTCCTGGGGTGCCTGGCCGGTCCGGCGGGGCGCGGGCTGCGCTACGGCGATGCCTGGCAGGAAGTCGTCGACGGCGAGGCGCACGTGTTCCTCCGTCGCGGCGTCGTGGTCGGAGCCAGCTACCGGGGCTGGCAGGTGGACTACGCCGCCCACCTGGGAGGCATCGCCCGGCGCGTCCGTGTCCGGCGCCAGCCGTCGACGCCGCCCATCGACCTCGTGGCGGAGTTGTCCGGCGTGGAGACGAACGTGCCGCTCGACGCGGCGGCCTTCGAGGTTGCCGTCCCGCTGGATGCGACGCCGATCGGCCTGGACGACCTGCGGCGCGCGAGCCCGCTTTCGGCCCGCTGACCCGATGGCGCCTCGGGTGATCACGACGCGCGCGTTCGCCAAGGTCAACCTCGACCTGCGCCTGGTCGGGCTGCTGCCCGACGGCTATCACGATGTCCGCACCGTGCTGCAGACGATCCGGCTGCACGACACGCTGTGCCTCCGCCGCACGCGCGGCCCGTTCGTGATCGAGTGCGACACGCCGGGCGTGCCCGTGGACGCCCGGAACCTCGTATGGAAAGCCGCGGCGCTCCTCCATGCCGTCGTCCGCGGCGGGAGCGGCGAGCCCCGCGGGCTGCACGTCCAGCTCAGGAAGCGGATCCCGGCCGAAGCGGGTCTCGGCGGCGGCAGCAGCGATGCCGCCGCGATGCTGGTCGCCACCTCCCATCTGTGGCGACTGGGGCTGGATCTGCCAACGCTGTCGCGGCTGGGCGCGCGGCTGGGCGCCGATGTCCCGTTCTTTCTCTCGGGCGGCACCGCGATGGGCGTGGGCCGCGGCGACGACGTCTCGCCCCTGGTGGAGCCGCCGCCGTCCTGGGTGGTCCTGGTCTGCCCGGAATTCGGCGTGTCCACAGCCGAGGCCTACCGTTGGTACGACGAGGACGCCCACGGCCGGGCCCGACGGCCGGCGCGGCGGCTGCCCGCGGACTGGCCGGCGTGGGCCGTCGGGGTCGGGAACGATCTGGAAGGGCCCGTGGCCCGGCGCCATCCCCGGATCCGACACGCCGTGAGGGCGTTGACTCGCCAGGGCTCGGTCTACGCGGCGATGTCCGGGAGCGGCTCGGCCGTATTCGGCGTGTTCGGCGACCGGGAGTCCGCCGCCGCGGCGGAGCGGCGCCTGACCGCGGACGGCTGGCGGGCCATCCTCACCAGGACCGTGTCGCGGGCCGCGGTCCGGAGGGAGCAGCGCCGCGCCCTTGCCGGCGGCTGATCCCGTCGTATACACTTGAGGTTTCGTCCGCCCGTGAAAGGTGTGTTCGAGGGGCCGTCGACCGCCGGCGGCCCGGAGGGTGCCCTTCGCGGGGGGGGGTGGCGGTACTGCCACGAGGGTGGGGCGTGGCCAAGCGGTAAGGCGCGGGCCTTTGGAGCCCGTATTCGAAGGTTCGAATCCTTCCGCCCCAACCAACAACTTCAATCGCGTCGCCCGGGGAGGCGGCGCACGACAGGCGCGGCAGGATCGATGCCACAGACCGGCTTCGGGGATCTCAAAGTCTTCTCGGGGAGCGCGCATCCGCGGCTCGCCCGCGAGATCGCGCAGTTCCTGGGCGTGCCGCTCGGTCAGGCGCGCCTGCGGCGCTTCCCGGACACCGAGGTCTCGTTCCAGATCGACGAGAACATCCGCGGCACCGACGTGTTCCTCGTTCAGCCCACCTGCTCGCCAGTCGACCAGCACCTGGTCGAGCTCCTCATCATGATCGACGCGTTCCGCCGCTCGTCGGCGGCGCGCATCACGGCGGTCCTGCCGTACTACGGCTACGCCCGGCAGGATCGGAAGGACAAGCCGAGGGTGCCCATCTCGGCCAAGCTCGTCGCGAACGTGATCGCGGCGGCCGGCGCCCACCGCGTGCTGACGATGGACCTGCACAAGGCCCAGATTCAGGCGTTCTTCGACATCCCGGTCGATCACCTGTTCGCGGCTCCCGTCATCATCGACCACCTGTCCAGGCAGGACTTCCCGAAGCTGACCATCGTGGCGCCCGACGCCGGCGGCGCCGAGCGCGCCCGGGCCTACGCCAAGCGCCTGGACGCCGAACTGGCCGTCATCGACAAGCGGCGCAGCCCGGACGACGGGTCGGCCGAGGTCATGAACGTCATCGGCGACATCCGCGGCCGCACGTGCGTGATCGCCGACGACATCATCGACACGGCGGGCACCATCCAGAAGGCGGCGCAGGCGCTCAAGGACGCCGGCGCCGACCGCGTGCTCGCGTGCGCCGTGCACGGCGTGCTCTCGGGGCCGGCGCTCGAGCGCATCGAGAAGTCGCCGCTCGACCGGCTGATCGTGACCAACACGATCCCGCTCGAGGAGAAGAAAGAGAAGTGCGGCAAGATCTTCGAGCTGTCGGTGGCGCGCCTGCTGGGGCAGGCCATCCGCAGCATCCACGAAGAGACATCGGTTTCCTCACTGTTCGTGTAGGGACCGGGCACCAGGGACCAGGGAAGAAGGACACGAGTCATGGAAGCGACACTGGAAGCGGTCAAGCGGACGGGCAAGGGCAAGAACGAGGCGCGGCGGCTGCGCGCAGCGGGCCAGGTGCCGGCCGTGGTCTACGGCGCGCAGAAGGCGGGCGACGACGTGGCGCCCGTGCAGGTGGCGGTCAGCCCGAAGGAGATGATGCGCATCCTCCACTCGGCGTCCGGCGTCAACACGCTCATCACGCTGAACGTGCCCGGCGAGAGCACCCAGAAGGTGCTCGTGCGCGAGTTCCAGCTGGACCCGATCTCGCAGAAGCTGCTGCACGCGGACTTCTACCGGGTGAACCTGGAGCGGAAGCTCTCGGTCAGCGTCCCGGTCGTGCTCCACGGCGAGCCGCGGGGCGTGAAGCAGCAGGGGGGCATCCTCGAGTTCCTGCACAAGGAAGTCGAGGTCGAGTGCCTGCCGACGGCCATTCCCGAGCACATCGACCTGGATGTCAGCGAGCTGGAGCTCGGCCAGGCGGTCTACGTGCGGGACATCGCCACCAACGCCTCGTGGACGGCGCAGACCGAGGGTGACGTGATGCTGGTCCACGTCGTGGCGCCGCGCGCCGCTGCGGCCGAGACCGCCGATGCGGCCGCCGCGCCCGCGGCGGCCGCGGAGCCCGAGGTCGCGAAGAAGGGCAAGGCCGACAAGGAAGGCGACGACAAGGACAAGCCCAAGAAGTGAAGCTCCTCGTCGGCCTCGGGAATCCCGGCGACCGGTACGCGGACACGCGTCACAACGTCGGGTTCCAGGTGATCGACGTCCTCGCCCGGCGCTGGTCGGTGGACCAGTGGCGGGATCAGCAACAGGCGCTCGTCGCCAGGGTGCGGGATGGCGTGGAGCCGGTGCTCCTGGCCAAGCCCATGACGTTCATGAACGCCAGCGGCGAATCCGTGGCCGGGCTGTCGGCGTTCTACAAGGTGCCCGTGGGCGACGTGCTCGTCGTGTTGGACGAGGCGGCGCTGCCGCTGGGCCGGCTGCGGGCCGGGCGCGGAGGCAGCGACGGCGGCCACAACGGGCTGAAGTCCGTCATCGCGAGACTGGGCACGCGGGACGTGCCCCGGCTGCGGATCGGCGTCGGCCGGGGAGATGGCCGGCGGGATTTGGCGGATCACGTCCTCGGGCGGTTCACCGAGGACGAGCGGAAATCGGTGGAGGCGGCCGTGCTGCGGGCCGCCGATGCCGCGGTGATGTTCGTCACCGAGGGCATCGAGCGCGTGATGAACGCGTTCAACGCAGCCAACGAGCAGGACCCCGGGTCCGTCGCATGACGGGCCGGGAGGTCTCCTTGCCACTGCGGTGGCCAAGCCGGCGCTCGGAAGGGGACGGGAAGCGGAGCCGTGAAGGCGGGCTCGCTCCCGCGCTCGACCGTCGTCGGCGCGTCCACAAGGAGAGCGAATGAGCGCACGGAAGTACGAACTGATCTACGTCTTGCGGCCGGAAGTGACCGAGGCCGAGGCGGCCGAGATGCAATCACAGGTCGAGGCCGTCATCGCCCGCGTCGGCGGCACGCTCGAGAAGACCGACGTGTGGGGCCGGCGGAAGCTGGCCTACGACATCGGCAAGCACAAGGAAGGCTTCTACGTGCTCCACGTGATCGTGGGCACGGGCGAGCTGATGAAGGAGATCGATCGCCGGTTCCGCGTGACCGAGGGGCTGCTGCGCCACCTCATCGTCCGCGTGGACGAGTCCGAACGGAAGGCCGATCGCGCCAAGACGATTCGCGTGGAGGATTCGCGCCGGCGTCGCGTCGCCCGCGGCCTGCCGCCCGATCGGCAGCCGGGTGAAGGGCCCCAGTCGCAGGAGAACGACGAGGACGAGCGCGACGGCTACGAGCCGGCGGAGGCATAGATCATGGCGATGGCGAAGAAGTCGGGAAGTGGCGGCAAGGGCCGCGGGCGCGGCAAGGCCGGCGACAAGAAGGACGGCCAGCGCCGCGGCATGTTCCGCCGCCGCAAGGTGTGCAAGTTCTGCGCGGAGCGCGTGGACGACATCAATTACAAGGACGTCCGGATGCTGTCCGGCTTCGTCCCCGAGCGCGGCAAGGTGCTGCCGCGCCGCATTTCCGGGACCTGCGCGCTGCACCAGCGCAAGCTGCGGACGGCGATCATGCGGGCGCGCCAGATTGCCCTCCTGCCGTACGTGACGGACTAGAGGCCATGGAAGTCATCCTCCGCGACCACGTGGACCACCTGGGCTCGCGCGGCGAGATCGTGAACGTCGCCGACGGCTACGCCCGAAACTACCTCCTTCCCCGGAAGCTGGCGCTGCTGGCCACCGAGGGGAACAAGAAGCGGGTCGCCCGCGAGCGGAAGATCGCCGAGGCCCGCGAGGCGGAAGAGCGCGCCGCCTCCGAGGCGATCGCCACCCGCCTGACCGCACTCGAACTCACGTTCGCCCGCCGGGTCGGCGAGACCGAGCAGCTCTACGGCTCGGTGACCAGCCAGGACATCGCCGACGCCGTGAAGGCGAAGGGGTTCGAGATCGACCGGCGGAAGATCCTGCTCCCCGACGCCATCAAGGCGCTGGGCGAGTTCGACGTGCCCGTGAAGCTCCACCGCGAAGTCACCGCGCAGCTCAAGGTGGTGGTGACGAAGGAGTAAGCGAGCGCGGGTTCCGGGCCTCGGGTCCCGGGACGACTCATGTGCCCGACACGCGGCCGGTGCGACATCGTCGCCCGGCCGCGTTCGTTCCACGGCGTGTCAAGTCTTGCGCTGGCAGGAATGCGGGCGTAGAGTTCGGTCTTCCCGAGCCCCGGGTCCCAGGACGCGGGCCCCGCCGATCATGCCCGACGCCGTCGCTTCGCCCGCCGAACGCACGCTCCCGCACAACCTCGACGCCGAGCGGTCCGTACTCGGCGCCATCCTGCTGGACAACGAGGCGTTCAACACGGCCGTCGCCATCGTCACGCCGCCGGCCTTCTTCCGCGACGCCCACCGGCGCATCTTCGACAAGATGATCGACCTCGTCGAGCGCCGGACCGCGATCGATTTCGTGACGCTGCGCGAGGAGCTGGCCCGCGCGGGCGAACTCGAGGACGTGGGCGGCCCGGCCTACCTCGCCTCGCTCGTCGACGGCGTTCCGCGCGCGACCAACGTCGAGTACTACGCGAAGATCGTCAAGGAGAAGGCCACCCTCAGGAACCTGATCTTCGCCGCGAACAAGATCGCGGCCACCGCCTACGAGGCCGATCAGGACGCGGATCTGATCCTCGACGACGCCGAGGGGGCGATCTTCGCGGTGGCCGAGGACCGCGTGAAGGCCGGCTTCGTGCCGATGCGGCAGCTCGTGCAGGAGAGCTTCCCGAAGATCGAGAAGCTGTTCGAGCACCAGTCGTACATCACCGGCGTCGGCACCCACCTGCCGGACCTCGACAAGATGACGCGCGGCTTCCAGCCGGGCGACCTGGTCATCGTGGCCGCCCGGCCGTCGATGGGCAAGACCAGCCTCGTGCTGAACGTGTGCCAGCACGTGGCGACCCACGCCGCGCCCGGCGGCCTGCCGCGCCAGGGCGTCGCCGGCGTGTTCAGCCTCGAGATGTCGAAAGAGCAGCTGTTCATGCGCATGCTCGCCTCGGAGGCGAAGATCGACAGCTTCCGGCTGCTCAGCGGGCAGATCGGCCAGCGGGAGTACGGCCAGATCACGCACGCGATGGAGACGCTGGCCGAGGCGCAGCTCTTCGTGGACGATTCGGCCGGCATCGGCGTCCTCGAGATGCGGGCGAAGGCCCGCCGGCTGCAGGCCGAACACGGCCTCGACATCCTCGCCGTGGACTACGTGCAGCTGATGACGGCGCGCGGGAAGTCCGAAAACCGCACGCTGGAGTTGGCCGCCATCTCGCGGTCGCTCAAGGGGCTGGCCAAGGAACTGAGCGTGCCGATCATCGTGCTGTCGCAGCTGTCGCGCGCGCCAGAAGCACGCTCGGACAAACGGCCGATGCTCTCCGACCTGCGCGAGTCCGGCGCCCTCGAGCAGGACGCGGATGTCGTCATCATGATCTTCCGCGAGGAGATGTACAAGGTCGACCGGTCCGTGCCGGCCGAAACCGACGGCATCGCCGAGCTCATCATCGCCAAGCAGCGCAACGGCCCGACGGGCACCGTGAAGACCGCCTTCCTCGCGGGGCAGACGAAGTTCATGCCCCTGGCGCCTGGCATGTGACGCGCTGCACGTCGGCCGCCGTCGATCTCGACGCCATCCGCCGGAACTACCGCGCGCTCGTCGCGTACCTGTCAGGCGAGGCGGACGTCAACCGGAGCGCGGAGGCCGCTCCCGCGGCCGCGCCCGGCATCATCGCCGTCGTGAAGGCCAACGCGTACGGCCACGGCGCCGTCCCCGTGGCGCGCGCCCTGGTCGAGGCGGGCGCTTCGTGGCTCGCGGTGGCCGACATCGAGGAAGGCCTCGAACTGCGCGATGCCGGCGTCGGGGGCCGGATCCTGGTGTTCGGCGCGTTGAGCGTCAGCGACGTCGACGGCGTCTTCACCCATGGCCTCACGCCGACGCTGTCGAGTCCGGGCGCGGCCGCCGCGCTGGCCGCCGCGGCGGCGGCGCGCGGCGTGCGGCTGGCGTGCCACCTCAAGGTGGACACCGGCCTCAATCGGCTGGGGTTCCGGTTCGACAACCTGCGGCGCACGCTGCCCGCCGTGCTGGCCCAGCCGGCGCTCGACGTCGAGGCCGTCTCCACGCACTACGGCACGGCCGACGACCCCGAGGATCCGCTCTTCGACACGCAGCGGATGCGCTTCGACGAGGCGGTCGAGACGATCCGGGACCTTGGCGGCGCCGTGCGCGCCACCCACGCCGCCAGCAGCGCCGCGTGCCTCCGCGATTCGCGGACGTGGGGCGACTTCGTGCGGCCGGGGCTGCTGCTGTACGGGCTGGTGCCCGCGCCGCTGGCGTCCACGCTCTCACTGCGGCCGGCGATGCGCCTGACGAGCCGCGTCGTGGCCGTGAAGGGGATCAGGACAGGTGAGCGCATCGGCTACGGCGGACGGCACCTCGCCGCCGCGCCGATGACGGTGGCCGTCGTCCCGGCCGGCTACGCCGACGGATTGGACCGGCGGCTCGAAGGTCGCGGGGCCGCGCTGGTCAGGGGACGGCGGGCGCCGATCGTGGGCGCGGTCAGCATGGACATGTTGACGGTGGACGTCACGGACATCGACGGCGTGGCGCCCGGGGACGAAGTCGTCTTCCTCGGCGCGCAGGGGCCGGCGCCGTGGCAGGCCATCGACGCCCGCGAGATGGCCGCCTGGATCGGGACGATTCCGTACGAGGTGCTCTGCCGCCTGGGGGCCCGCGTGGAGCGCCGGTACACGTGAGCGCGCCCGTCCGCTACCGGTTCGGGGAGTTCGTCCTCTCGCCGCGCCGCCGGGTCCTGGCCCGCAACGGCCAATCCGTCCCGCTCATCCCGAAGTACTTCGACGTCCTGCTACTGCTCGTGCGGCGTCGGGACGAGGCGGTCTCGAAGGGCGAGATCTTCGACGACGTCTGGCGGGATGTCGTCGTGACCGACGGCGCGCTGTCGCAGGCAGTGCGGACGCTGCGCCGCGTGCTCGCGGACGAGGCCCGGGATCCGCGCTTCATCCGGACGGTGTCCCGGCACGGCTACCAGTTCGTGTGGCGGGAGGTCGTCGAGGAACCCGACGAGGCGAGCCCGACGCCCGTCGAGCCGGCGCCACCGGGCGTCGGGGCGGCCGCTGACGCGGACGCCGTGGACGGTCTGGTGGACCGGCTGCTCCAGGCCGCCTCGCACGGCGCCGCCGCGGAAGACGACGCCCGCGAGATCGCCGCCCGCCTGCACCAGCTCGGCACCCGGGATGCCATCGCCCGTCTGGTCGCCCGGCCCCGGCATGCGCGGGCCCTGGCGATCATGCGCGACGTGCGGTGGAGCGTGCCTGCGGCCGAGGCGGTGCCGCTGCTGTCGGACGCCGAGGCCGGCGCCGCCGTGGCCGAGACCGTCTGGTTGCGCCTGCGCGCCGCATCGCCGGCGCTCCTGCGGCGGTGGGCGATGGCCGTCGGCACCGGAGCGGCCGGGGAGCGCCGCGGCGGGCCTGCTCGGCGGCGGACTGCTGATGGGGCTGACCGCCCGCGCGACGTGGCAGGCGCCGGTGGCTCTGGCGGCCATCGGCGCACTGGCGGGCAGCGCGGGCTCGGCCGGCCTGGCGGCGGGCCTGTCGATCGCGGAGGCGGCGGCCCGCTCGCGAAGGCTCCTGGCCCTGGTCCTGTGTACGGGCGCCGCGGGACTCGCCGCCGGAGGGGCGGCGCGGGCCGTGGTCGTGGCCCTGGCCCACGGGCTTGCGGGCGTGGCCCCCCCGAGCGTGCCCGGCGCCATCGACGGCCTCGTGCTCGGGCTGGCCGCTGGCGGCGCGTATGGCGCGCTCTCCAGGGGCATCCCGGGTGGTGGCCTGGCGGCGCCGCGCGGGGGGCGCCGCGTCGCGACGGCCCTCGGCGTGGGCCTGGCCTGTGCGGGCGCGGCGGTCGGGTTGTCGCTGGCCGGGCGTCCGCTCGTGGGCGGGCTCGTCCACGAAATCGCCCGTGCGTCCGCGAGCGCCGAACTCGCGCTGGCGCCGCTCGGCCGACTGCTCGGAGAGCCCGAGTTCGGACGGGCGACGCAGTCTCTGCTCGCCGCATTCGAGGGCGCCGCGCTGGGCGTGTCGACGACCTGGGGCGTCACGTCGAGGCCGCGGCTGCGGCCCTGACCGTCATCTCACCCAACCCTCACGGCTGCCTCACGCCGTCGTGACGACGCCGGCGGACGCCGTCCGCCATGCTCTCGCCCGCGCCTCGTGCGCAGGAGGGAACCGCCGATGGTGTTGCGTTGTCTCATCGCGATTGGGGTCGTGCTGCTCGCCGTTCTGGACTGGGATCGCGGCGGGGGCCCGATTCCGGCCAGGCCATCGCCATGGCGCGCCAGTTCATCCGTGGCCGCCCCCGGCGCGGTGGGCGCCGTCGTCACGGGCCCGGCCACGGAGACCAGCGCTGCCCTGGCGTCGGCGGGCGCCGGAGCGCGTGGTGACGATGTCCGGAGCTGGCTCCAGGACGCCCGACGGGCCGCGAGGCTGGTCCGCCGGGTGGTCTTCGGCCAGTGTCCGCCCGAGCACCGGTCGACTCGGGCTGGAGGACGCCGTGCCGCCCGCCGGTAGCCTGCCGGCCCGCGCTGACCGCTCCCGGTTCCGGCGCCGCGCCCGTCCGATCCTGGCGCACCGTCTCCTGCGCGTAGCGACGACGCGGCCGATGGAGATCGTGGACCTGACCGAGGGGATCGCGTCGGCCGTGGCGGGCGCGGGGCTGTGGCTCGGCGCGGTGTCCGTGCACACGCGGCACACGACGACCGGCCTCTTCGTCAACGAACACGAGCCGCAACTGCTTCTGGACCTCGAAGCGCTCTTCGAACGGCTGGCTCCGGCCGGTGCCGCCTACGCCCACGACGACTTCGCGCGCCGGACGGGTCCGCTCGCTCCGGACGAGCGGCGCAACGGACACGCGCACTGCCGCGCGATGTTCCTTCGGGCTTCCGAGATCGTGCACGTCAGCGGCGGCGTCCTCGCGCTGGGCCGGTGGCAGCGGGTGCTGTTCGTGGACTTCGACGGCGGGCAGCCGCGGCAGGTGTCGCTCCTGCTGCAGGGCGCCGGCGGGCCGGACGAGCCGCGCTGACGCCGCTGGCGTCGGTCCGGGCCAGCGCGCGTTGGACCCAGCGCGAGAGGGTGGCCGGCGTCCGCACGCCCTCGGGCGCCACGTACAGCCACCCGCGCATCGGACGGCCGGTGAAGTCCATCGGCCGGGCGTGTGGGTCGGTCGCGAGCAGCCGATCGCCGTCGTCGGGTTCGAGGCGGACCACGAGGTCGTCGTTCGCCAGGCCGACCGTCATCTGGCCGCGCACCATGAAGGCGATGCCGCCGAACATCGCCTTCTCCTCCACGTCCCGCCGATCGGCGAGCAGGCGTCGTACCCGCGTCGCCAGCCCTTCGTCGTACGCCATCGCCCGCCTCCCGGGCGCATCCTACCTCGGCCCGGCAGCGCGCGCCGCGCGACACCCGCACGCGCCGTGTAGGATCGTGATCGATGAGCAAGGCGCTCAAGCCCGTGTTCGTGTGCCAGGAATGCGGCAGCCAGTCGGCGAAGTGGCTCGGCCGCTGTCCGGACTGCGACGCGTGGAACTCCTTCGTGGAAGAGCGGCCCGTGGAACCGGCCGCGGGGGGCGCGGGGGCGGGCGGCCACCGCTACTCCCTGCCCGGCGGGACCGGCGGGGCTCGAAAGTATGCCGACATCGAGACGAGCGACGCGGCGCGGCTCACCGTCGGCATCGACGAATTCGATCGGGTGCTCGGAGGCGGCATCGTCCCCGGGTCGCTCGTGCTCCTTGGCGGGGAGCCCGGCATCGGCAAGTCGACGCTGCTGCTGCAGGCGGCCGCCAACGTGGCACGGATGCACGGTCCCGTCCTGTACGCATCGGGCGAGGAGTCGGAGCACCAGGTGAAGTCCCGCGGCGAGCGGCTCGGCGTGGGGGACGCACCGCTCTATCTGCTGGCCGAGACCTGCGTCGAGCGCATCCTCGAGGAGATCGGGCGGGTCCGTCCCCGGCTCCTCGTCGTGGACTCGATCCAGACGGTGTTCTCGCTCAAGTTCCAGTCCGCCCCTGGAAGCATCGGGCAGGTTCGCGAGGCGGCGACGCAGTTCCTGTTCACCGCGAAGGGCCACGACCTGCCCACCTTCCTGGTCGGCCACGTCACCAAGGACGGCGCGCTCGCGGGACCCAAGGTGCTCGAGCACGTCGTGGACACCGTGCTCTATTTCGAGGGCGAGCGGCACCACGCGCACCGCGTCGTTCGCGCGATCAAGAACCGCTTTGGGGCGGTCAGCGAACTCGGCGTGTTCGAGATGACGGGCGGTGGGCTCCGGCCCGTGCCCAACCCGTCCGAACTCTTCCTGGCCGAGCGGCCGACGGCGACCCCCGGCTCCGCGGTGCTGTGCTGCGTGGAAGGCTCGCGGCCGCTGCTGGTGGAGGTCCAGGCGCTGGTCAGCACCGCGACCTACGGCACGGCCCGCCGGATGACCGTCGGCATCGACTCCGGCCGCGTCGCCCTGCTGCTCGCCGTGCTCGAGAAGCGCGCGGGCCTCGTCCTGGTCGGCGAGGACGTCTACGTGAACATCGCCGGCGGGATGAGCGTCGAGGAGCCGGCGGCCGACCTGGCCGTCCTTGCGGCGCTGGCCTCGAGCGTGCGCAACCGACCGATCGCCCAGCGCACGGCCGTCTTCGGCGAGGTGGGCCTGGGCGGCGAGGTGCGAGGCGTGCCGCAGGCGCCGCTTCGGCTGCGCGAGGCGCGCCAGCTCGGGTTCTCGCGCGTCATATTGCCCGCGGCCAATCTCGACGGCGAAAGCCAGGCCGACGCCGACGAGTCCGGCATTGCGCTGGTCGGGGTCCGCCACGTCGGCGAGGCGCTCGATTTACTGCTCGGATAGCGCCCGCGTGCCGTCCTTCCACCTGCTCCGCACGGTCGTCTGGCTGATCCCGGCCATCACGGTCTACACCGTGATCCTGGGGACGCTGTCTCTCGCCTCGACGCTCTTGGGCGGGCACGGGCACTTCGCGCATCGCTGCGCGCAGTGGTGGTCGTGGCTGATTCTGGTCACGACCGGTGTGCGGGTGCGCGTCGAGGGCCTCGAGCGCCTGACGCCGGGCGCCACGTACGTGTTCGTGGCGAACCACCAGAGCATCTACGACATCCCCGTGCTCTTCGCGTCGCTGCCGTACCAGCTTCGCATCATCGCGAAGGCGTCGCTCGGCCGGTTTCCGTTTCTCGGATGGCACCTCAGCCGGACCGGGCACATGCTGGTCGACCGAAAGCGGCCGGACCGGGCCGCGATCTTCGCCTGGGCCTCTGCATTGCCGGCGCGCGGACTGTCGCTCATCGTGTTCCCGGAGGGCACCCGCAGCCGCGACGGGTGCGTCGCGCCGTTCAAGGGCGGCAGCCTGGTGCCGGCCGTGCAGGCGGGGATTCCCATCGTGCCGCTCTCGGTGGTGGGCAGCCGTCACGTGATGCGGAAGGGCGAGCTCACGACGAAACCCGGCGACGTGCGGCTCGTCGTGCACGCCCCGGTGCCGGTGGCGCCGGTGCGCGAGCCGGCACCGGACGATCTCCGCGCGCTGGCGGCGCGGGTGCGGGATATCGTCCGCGTCGACGTTGAGGCAGAGGCCGACCTGGGCGGGGACGAACGACGCGCGGCGGCCTCCGCCGAGGCGGTGTCTACGAGACGGCCGCCCGCCGGCGCGCCTTGAGGAACTCGACCACGATCGGCATGACCGAGACGCCGATGATGCCGAGCACGACCAACTCGAAGTTCTGCTTCACGACGGGGATGTTGCCGAAGAGATATCCCGCCCCGGCGCAGATGCCGACCCACGAGACGGCCCCGATCGCGTTGTAGGTGATGAACGCGCGATAGGGCATGCCGGCCCCGCCGGCGACGAACGGCAGGAACGTGCGTACGATGGGCACGAACTGCGCCAGTGTCACGGCCTTGCCGCCGTGCTTGAGGAAGAAGTCGTGGGCGTCCTTCACGTGCTGCGGCTTGACGAACCGCCCGAGCGGGCCCTCGATGCGCCGGCCGTCGCCCGCCAGGAAGCGGTGCGCGACGCGGGAGCCGATCGTGTAGTTGAGGGTGTTCCCGCAGATCGCGGCCAGGATCAGGAGCGGCACGAGGATGCGGATGTCGAAGAGCCCGGTGGCCGCGAGGGCGCCCGCGGCGAAGTGCAGCGAGTCCCCTGGCAGGAAGGGCGTCACGACGAAGCCGGTCTCGGAAAAGATGATGGCGAACAGGATGGCGTAGGACCACGGGCCGGCGGCATTCACGATGGCCACGAGCCGCTCGTCGACGTGGAGCAGGAAATCGAGCATCCGCCTAGTGTACAGGCACCGAAATTCCGTGCCGGCGTGGTCAGAAGTAGAATGCCGGGGGTGTCGACGCCCTTGACCGTGGACGACGCGCTCAGCGGCGTCGTGCGTCCTGCCGTGCTCGTGTGGGACGACACGGTCGTGACCGATCGCCCCGACGCCCTCGAGTCGAACCTGGCCCAGGTCGTGGCCGCGGCGGTGGCGCGGCCCGCGGCCGAGACGCAGGCCGTGCGCGAGATGTAC
Organism: Vicinamibacterales bacterium; assembly: GCA_041394705.1. Lineage (GTDB taxonomy): Bacteria > Acidobacteriota > Vicinamibacteria > Vicinamibacterales > UBA2999 > CADEFD01. The sequence goes on along the minus strand of JAWKHS010000010.1, from coordinate 122,287 downwards.
CGCCGGATCGGCCTGGATCCCACCAAGACCCGCCCGTCGAACGAGGCGCTGCTGCGGCGGGTCCGCCGGGGCGATGCGTTTCCACGCGTCAACGGCCTCGTCGACGCCGTGAACGCCAGCTCACTCGAGTCCCAGCTTCCCTATGGCGTCTACGACCGCGCGGCGCTGTCGGGCGCGCTGGTGCTCCGGCTCGGGCGCGAGGGCGAGGCCTACGACGGCATTCGCAAGGACGCCGTCCATGTCGGCGGGCGGCTGACGCTGGCCGACGATCACGGGCCGTTCGGCAATCCGACATCCGACTCCGCCCGCGCCATGGTCACCACCGCGACCCGCGCGGCCCTCGTCGTGGTCTACGCCCCGGCGTCCACGTCACGTGAGCGGCTGGGCGACGTGCTGCACGCGACCGCCGCGCGCATCCAACTGGCCGTGGGCGGCCGCGAGACCGAGCGATGGATCGCATGAGCCGTCCATGTGTCAGTGCGATCCTCGCCGCGGGTGGCGTGGGAACCAGGCTCGGCGCCGGTCGGCCGAAGCAGTTCCTGGATGTGGACGGGCGCTCGATGCTGGAACTGAGTCTCGCCGCGCTCGCCGGGCATCCCGAGATCGACGAGGTGATCGTGGCCCTGCCGGCGGAGTACCTCGATCCGGTCCCGGCGTGCCTCGCACGGCCCTGGCCGCGACCGGTGCGGGCCGTGGCGGGTGGCGCCCGCCGCCAGGACTCCGTCGCGAGCGCCTTCGCCGCCGGCCGGCCGGACGCGGACGTCGTGCTCGTGCATGACGCCGCGCGCCCGTTTGCGAGTGCCGCCCTCGTCAGCCGCGTGATCGCGGCCGCCCGCGCGCATGGGGCCGCGGTTCCGGCGACGCCGGCGTCCGACACGGTGAAGATCGGCCGCGACGCGGATGGCGTCCGGTGGGTCTCGTCCACGGTGCCCAGGGACGAGGTCTTCCTCGCGCAGACGCCGCAGGGGTTCTCCCGGAGGGTGCTCGGGACGGCCATCGACGCGGGACGCGCCAGCGCGACGGCCACCGACGAGGCGTCGCTCGTCGAGCGCATGGGCGGGCGCGTGGCGATCGTGGAAGGAGAGGCCGGGAACGTGAAGATCACGACTGGGGACGACCTGGCCGCCGCGCGAGGGCGGGCCGACCGGCCGGCCGGCGGACTCCGCGTGGGCACCGGCTACGACCTCCACCGGCTGGTGGCCGGCCGTCCGCTCCTGCTGGGTGGAGTCCGGGTGCCCTTCGAACTCGGCCTGGACGGGCACTCCGACGCGGACATCGTCTGCCATGCCGTGACGGACGCCGTGCTGGGCGCCGCGGCGCTGGGGGACATCGGCCAGCTCTTCCCGGACACCTCGGAGACATGGAAAGGCGCCGACAGCGTGCGGCTCCTCGAACTGGCGATGCAGCGCGTGCGCCAGGCCGGCTACCGTGTCGGCAACGTGGACGTCACCGTGATCGCCCAGCAGCCGAAGCTCGCGCCCTACGTGTTGCAGATCCGCGAGACGCTGGCGCGTGCGCTCGGCGTGGACGCCCCGGCCGTCAGCGTGAAGGCCAAGACGAACGAGCGTGTCGACAGCATGGGCCGCGGCGAGTCGATGGCCTGCCACGCCGTGGCCCTCCTGGTCGCGGCACCCGGATCGACCACCGAGGGGGGCGCATGAGAGTCCGGTTCGCGCCGAGCCCGACCGGCCACCTCCACGTGGGAAATGCGCGGACGGCGCTGTTCAACTGGCTGCTGGCCCGCCGCCACGGCGGCACCTACGTGCTGCGCGTGGAGGACACGGACCGGGAGCGGTCCACTGCGGCCTCCGAGTCGGCCATCAAGGACGACTTGCGCTGGCTGGGCCTGGAGTGGGACGAGGGCATCGATGCCGGAGGGACGCTGGGCCCCTACCGCCAGTCGGAGCGTCTCGAGATCTACGCCGGTCACACGGCTCGGCTGCTGGCGGACGGACACGCCTATCACTGCTTCTGCTCGCCGGAGCAGCTCGAGGCCGAGCGAAGGGCCGCCCTGGCGGCTGGCCGCGCGCCCAAGTACGCCGGCACCTGCCGCGGCCTGGCCGCCACGGACGTCGAGCGGCGGCTCGGGACCGGCGAGGCTGCGGCGATTCGTCTGCGCGTGCCCGTGGACCGGGTCATCGGGTTCGACGACCTCGTGCGGGGCCGCGTGGAGTTCCATACCGACGTGATCGGCGATCCCGTGATCGTCCGCGCCGACGGCATCCCCGCCTACAACTACGCGGTGGTCGTCGACGATGCCCTGATGGCGATCACGCACGTCGTGCGCGGGGAGGATCACATCTCCAACACGCCACGGCAGCTCCTGGTGTACGAGGCGTTCGGCTGGACGCCACCAGCCTTCGCGCACCTGTCGCTGGTGCTCGGCCCGGACCACGCGCCCCTCTCCAAGCGGCACGGCGCCACGTCCGTGGCGGAGTTCCGGGCCAAGGGCTATCTTCCCGAGGCGCTGGCCAACTACCTGGCGCTGCTCGGATGGTCGCCCGGCGACGACGAGCTGCACCCGCTCAGCGAGCTTGCGGCACGATTCGACCTCGCCGCCGTCGGGCACAGTCCGGGCGTGTTCGACGAGGCGAAGCTCGCATGGGCCAACCGCCACTATCTCCGTCAGGCCGCGCCAGCGCGGCTGGCCGTGCTGACGGTGCCGCACCTGGTGCAGGCTGGACTCGCGGGAGTGCCGTCGCCGCGAGCGATGGCCTGGCTCGAGGACGTCGTGCCGGGCCTCATCTCGTCGGTGGACAAGCTCAGCGACCTGCCCGATCGGATGCGGCTGGTGTTCTCGTTCGACGCGAGCGAATCGTTCGCCCGCGACGACGTGCGGCGCGAGGCGACGGAAGCAATGCCCGCCGCCGTCATCAGGGCGTGGGCGTCGGCGCTGGCCACGGCGCCTCGCCTGACGACGCGCGATGCCTTCCGCGCGCTCGCGAAGGCCGTCGGCCAGTCGACGGGCGCCAAGGGCAAGGCGCTGTTCCACACGATCCGCCTCGCGGCCACCGGCCTGCCCGATGGGCCCGAACTGGATCTCATCCTGCCGGCCATCGATCGCGCCGCGGATTTCTCGATGGACGAGGGCCTGGCGCCGGTCATGGGCTGTCGGGAGCGCGCGGGGGCCTTCGCCGCGGCGCTGGACGCGGCGACGCGGTGAGCCCTCGGCAGATGCCTGTCTGGAGCGTCGCTCCGTCGAGGCGCGGTGACGCGCATCGTCCGCTGGCGGGGCGCCTGTGACCCACATCTACGGCGTCAACGCGGTGGCCGAGTCGCTCCGTGCCGGCCGCGCGCTGGAGATCGTCGTCCAGGTGCCGTACGGCGAGCGGGTGGCCCAGGTCGTCGCCGAGGCGCGAGGGGCCGGGGTGGCCGTCCGTCCGGTCGGTTCCGAAGCGTTCAAGCGGCTCGTGACCGCCGGTAGCCACCAAGGCATCGCGGCGCGCGTCCGATCCGCGCCGGCGTTCTCGATCGCGGACCTGGTCGGTGCCGCTGTGGGTGCCCCCTTGATCGTCGTCCTGGACGGCGTGGAGGATCCCCACAACGTCGGCGCGATCCTCAGGTCGGTCCATGCCGCGGGCGCGACCGGCCTCGTGCGCCAGACTCGCCGCGCCGCGCCACTCGACGGCGCGGCCGCGAAAGCGTCGGCAGGGGCCGTGCACCATGTGCCCGTCGCCGACGTCGTCAACATCGCCCGCGCTCTGGACGAGCTGGGAGAACTGGGTGTCTGGACCGTCGGGCTCGACGCCGCGGCCGACTTGCACTACGATGAGCTGGACCTCACGCTTCCCACGGCGATCGTAGTCGGGGCCGAAGGCTCCGGGCTGCGCCGCCTGGTGCGGGAGCGGTGCGACCGGCTGGCCTCGATTCCCATGCGAGGCACGCTGGGTAGTTTGAACGTCTCGGTGGCCGCCGCAGTCCTCTTGTTCGAGGCGGTCCGCCAACGCGACCGGGGGAGGCCGGGTGCTTGAAAAGGCGCCGGCGGCCGTCTGGACTCCGGGGGAGGAAGCTGGCTCGCTCGAAGACCGTCCTCAAAGGCGCGGACTGTTGCACTTCTGGCACAGGACGTGCTACCATCCCTGATTCGTCTGGCTGGCGTAGCTCAGCCCGGTAGAGCGGCTGATTTGTAATCAGCGGGTCGTGGGTTCAAATCCCTCCGCCAGCTCCACCGGAATGTCACGTCGGCCCTCGAGCAGCAAACGGACCGAACTCAGGGGACTCCACGACATACGAACGCAGCGCGCAGCCCGGACGCGGACGGCGCGCGAACGACAAGACAACGGGTAGGTGGCGGAGCGGTCAATCGCAGCAGACTGTAAATCTGCCGGCCTTGTGCCTACGGAGGTTCGAATCCTCCCCTGCCCACCAACCTTCGCGCGCAGGACGTGCGGAGGGCCGGTGCGGGTCGGAAGCCCCACGTGGGTGACCGCGCTGCACCGGGCCGCGACGGCGGCAAGGGAATCCGAGCGGCCGATCGCCAGGCGTCACGACTGGCGGGGCCGGCGAAGGGGCGAAGGCGGGAGTAACTCAGTGGTAGAGTCACAGCCTTCCAAGCTGTTGGTCGCGGGTTCGATCCCCGTCTCCCGCTCCATCCTTCGCACGGGCGTCCTGGAGAGTTTTTCGTCGGTGCGGCTGGGCCGCGCGGGCGAGTCAAGGCGTGAGGGGCAGCCGGTATCGGCCGGGGGTTCCTCGAGGAGTTGGCTGGCCCTGAGACGCGCAGGGCGGGTCGACGGGTCGGCCACGGCCGAAGGCGGGCCGATGTAGCTCAGTTGGCAGAGCGCGTCCTTGGTAAGGACGAGGTCACCGGTTCAATCCCGGTCATCGGCTCCAGAAGTCTGATAGGGCAGGTCAAGGGAATGAAAGCTCGACGCCGGCACGGGGCCGGGACGTCGATCCGCAAAGCGAGCGTAGACGAGTCATGGCGAAAGAGAAATTCGACCGTTCCAAACCCCACGTCAACGTCGGCACGATCGGCCACATCGACCACGGCAAGACCACCCTCACTGCGGCGCTGACCAAGGTGGCCGCGGACAAGGGCTGGGCGAAGTTCGTCCCTTACGACGAGGTCGCCAAGGCGTCCGAGTCGCAGGGCCGCCGTGACGAGACGAAGATTCTCACCATCGCGACGAGCCACGTGGAGTACTCCACGGCAAATCGCCATTACGCGCACGTCGACTGCCCCGGACACGCCGACTACATCAAGAACATGATCACGGGCGCCGCTCAGATGGACGGCGCGATCCTGGTGGTGAGCTGCGTGGATGGCCCGATGCCACAGACGCGTGAGCACGTCCTGCTCGCGCGCCAGGTGAACGTGCCGTACCTGGTCGTGGCCCTGAACAAGGTCGACGCGGTCGACGATCCCGAGCTGGTCGACCTGGTCGAGCTCGAGGTGCGCGATCTGCTCAAGACCTACGGCTTCCCCGGCGACGACGTGCCCGTCGTCCGCGTGTCGGCGCTGAAGGCGCTGCAGGGCGAGGCCGACGGTGTCGAGTCCATCGTCAAGCTGATGGAGGCGCTCGACAGCTACATCCCGCTCCCGGAGCGCGAAGTCGACAAGCCGTACCTGATGCCCATCGAGGACGTGTTCTCGATCTCGGGCCGCGGCACGGTGGTCACCGGCCGTATCGAGCGCGGACGCATCAAGGTCGGCGAGGAAATCGAGATCGTGGGTTTCCGTCCCACCGAGAAGAAGGTCGTGACGGGCGTCGAGATGTTCCGCAAGCTCCTCGACGAGGGCGTCGCGGGCGACAACGTGGGCGTCCTCCTGCGCGGCGTCGAGAAGACCGACGTCGAGCGCGGCCAGGTGCTGGCCAAGCCCGGTTCCATCAAGCCGCACACGAAGTTCAAGGCCGAGGTCTACATCCTCAGCAAGGACGAGGGCGGCCGGCATACGCCGTTCTTCAACGGCTACCGTCCGCAGTTCTACCTGCGCACCACTGACGTCACGGGCTCGCTTCACCTGCCCGAGGGCGTCGAGATGGTGATGCCCGGAGACAACACCGCCATCACCGCCGAGCTCATCACGCCGGTCGCGCTCGAGAAGGGCGCCCGCTTCGCCATCCGCGAAGGCGGCCGCACTGTCGGCGCCGGGACGATTTCGGAAGTGATCGAGTAGCGACGAGCGGTCAGGGGGCCGGGGCGTCCGCCGTCCCGGCACCGGCCGCGCCCGGTCGTGCCTGGCCGCGAGCCGTTAGACGCGCGAGCGAAGTGAGCGAAGTATGAGAGACATCATCCAGCTGGCCTGCGGCGACTGCAAGCGGCGCAACTACAGCACGACGAAGAACAAGAAGAAGACCACCGAGCGGCTGACCATGAGCAAGTACTGCCGGTTCTGCCGCAAGCACACGGATCACAAGGAACAGAAGTAGCTCTCCGGTTCCCGGGTGCGCCCGGATCGGTGTGTATGCAGGCCAATAGCTCAACTGGTAGAGCACCGGTCTCCAAAACCGGGGGTTGGGGGTTCGAGTCCCTCTTGGCCTGCCAGTGTGGAGGCGGGCGAGTGCGACTCCGGCTGCGGGCCGGGGCATGACCCTCGCGGGCGCCAGAATCGAGACATCGTGGCAACGGAAACGCTCGAAAATGTAGGCGGCGAGGGGACGGCCGAGGCTGGGCGCGTCTCCACGGCCCGGGGCCCGGGCCGGCTCATCGAGTTCCTGAGGGAAGTTCGAGCCGAACTGAAACGCGTCACCTGGCCGTCCCGGCCCGAGGTCTATGCGACCACGTTCGTGGTCATCCTGACGTCGCTCGTGTTCGGGCTGTATCTCTTCGGTATCGACCTGCTGCTCAACTCGGCGGTGCAGCGTCTCTTCCAGCGGTTCGGTGGCGCATGACCGACGTCACGGCGAAGCACTGGTACATCGTCCACACGTACTCGGGATTCGAGAAGAAGGTCGCAGAATCCCTGCAGCAGCGCGTGCAGGCGTACGGGCTCCAGGACGAGATCGGCGAGGTGCTCATCCCGACGGAAGACGTCGTGGAGATGCGCGCCGGCAAGAAGGTCGTCAGCTCGAAACGATTCTTCCCCGGGTATCTCCTCGTCGAGATGCACATGTCCGACAACGCGTGGCACTGCGTGAAGAACACGCCGAAGGTCACGGGGTTCGTCGGCGCCGGCTCGAAGCCCACGCCCCTCTCGAAGGAGGAAGTGGAGCAGATTCTCGTGCAGGTGCGGACCGCCCACGAGAAGCCGAAGCCGAAGTACTCGTTCGAGCGGGGCGACCAGGTGCGCATCAACGAAGGACCGTTCACGAGTTTCAACGGTGTGGTCGACGACGTGAACGTCGACAAGAACACCTTGAAGGTGATGGTCACGATCTTCGGTCGCGCGACGCCCGTGGAGCTCGATTTTCTGCAGGTGGAGAAGCTCTAGCGGCTAGCGGCTAGGGACTAGCGGCTAGGAGAACTCAGGATGGCGAAAAAAGTACAGGCAATGGTGAAGCTCCAGATTCCCGCAGGGAAGGCCACGCCCGCGCCGCCCGTCGGCACTGCGCTCGGCCCCCACGGCGTGAACATCATGGACTTCGTCAAGGCGTTCAACGCGCGGACGGCGAAGGACGAGGGGCTCATCATCCCGGCGGTCGTGACGATCTACTCCGACCGCTCCTACACCTTCATCACGAAGACCCCTCCGGCCCCGGTGTTGCTGAAGCGGGCGGCGAACGTCGCGAAGGGCTCGGCCGAGCCGAACAAGGCGAAGGTCGGCACCGTGACGATGAAGCAGGTCGAGGACATCGCGAAGCAGAAGCTCGTGGACCTCAACACCGAGTCGCTGGCCTCCGCGGTGAAGACCGTGGCTGGCACCGCACGGTCGATGGGCATCGACGTCATCGGTTAGGACGGCCAGGAGCCAGTGGCTGCTGGTCAGTAGTCGTGGGAGGGTGGCGACCACCCGCATGAACCACGGAGGAGGCACATGAAGAGACGCGGGAAGAAGTACCTCGCGGCGCGTGAGCAGGTCGAAGCACGCGCCTACGAGCTGGAGGAAGCGCTGCCGCTCGTGCAGAAGCTGAAGTTCGCCAAGTTCGACGAGACCGTGGCGCTGTCGATTCGCCTCGGTGTCGATCCCAAGCATGCGGACCAGATGGTGCGCGGCACGGTGGTCCTTCCGCACGGGCTGGGCAAGACGAAGAGCGTCCTCGTCATCGCCGGTCCGGACAAGCAGAAGGAGGCGCAGGACGCCGGCGCCGACTTCGTCGGCGGCGAGGACCTGGTGGAGCGGATTCAGGGCGGCTGGACGGGCTTCGACGCCGTCGTGGCCACGCCCGACATGATGCGCGTGGTGGGAAAGCTGGGCAAGGTGCTCGGTCCTCGCGGTCTCATGCCGAACCCGAAGACCGGCACGGTCACGGTGGACATCGCCAAGGCCGTGAAGGAGATCAAGGCGGGCAAGGTGGAGTTCCGGGTGGACAAGACCGGGATCGTCCACGCCCCGGTGGGAAAGACGTCGTTCCCATCGCAGAACCTGATCGACAACGCCGTGACGCTGCTGGACTCGATCGTCAAGGCGAAGCCGTCCGCTGCGAAGGGCAAGTACCTGCGCAGCATCACCGTGTCGTCCACCATGGGCCCCGGCATCCGCGTCGACGAGCAGCGGATTGAGTCGGCGGCGAAGCACTAGGAGGTCCGCACAGCCATGGCAGTGACGCGCGCCGACAAGCAGGCCGAACTCGAGACGCTCACAGGCGTCTTCAAGGCGGCCGATGTCGCCATCCTGATCGACTACAAGGGCATCAACGTGCCCCAGGTCACCGAGCTGAGGCGCGAGCTTCGCAAGGTGAGCTCGGGCTACAAGGTGGTCAAGAACACGCTCGCCAAGCGGGCGCTCAAGGGGACCACGTTCGAGGCCCTGACCGCGCACTTCGAGGGCACCACGGCAATCGCGTACACCGACAGTGACCCGGTGGCGCTCGCGAAGACGCTGACGACCTTCATGAAGACCGCGCCGACGCTGCAGATCAAGGCGGCGGTGGTGCAAGGCCAGGCAATCCAGCCCGCCGAGGTGACCGACCTCGCGAACATGCCGGGCAAGCCGGAGCTGTACGCCAAGCTCCTGTACCTCTTGAACGCGCCCGCCACCAACCTGGTCCGGGTGCTGAACGCCGTGCCGCGCGACTTCGTGAGCGTGCTGTCGCAGGCGGAGAAGAAGCGGGCGTAGTCCCAAGTCCAGACTTTCGATTCATCCCAGACGGAGACAAGAGCAATGGCCGAACTGACGCAAGACCAGGTGGTGGACTACATCAAGAACATCAGCGTGATGGATCTGTCGAACCTCGTGAAGCGGCTGGAAACGGAGCTCGGCGTGTCGGCCGCGGCGGCGATGCCGATGATGGCGATGCCGATGGCGGGCGGCGGCGGCGCGGCGGCCCCGGCCGAGGAACAGACCGAGTTCACGGCGATGTTGACCGACGTGGGTGGCAACAAGATCAACGTGATCAAGGTCGTCCGCGAAGTCACCAGCCTGGGCCTCAAGGAGGCCAAGGACCTCGTCGAGTCCGCTCCGAAGCCCATCAAGGAGGGCGTGACGAAGGAGGAGGCCGAGGCGATCAAGAAGAAGTTCGAAGAGGCTGGCGCCAAGGTCGAGATCAAGTAAGTCGGCGCTTCGGCGCCACTTCTTCCCGGAGCCTGGGATCAGGGGCCCGGGACCGCCTGCGGTCCCGAGGCCCCGACCCGCGTTCCGGCCGCGCTTGTCCCCGAGACCCGAACCGAGGGTTTGCCCAGCATGTACAGCCTTCCCAAGAACGTCTACCGCGAGCGCAAGGAATTCTCGAAGATCCGGACGACCGTCCCGATTCCGAACCTGATCGAGATCCAGCGGCGCTCGTACGAGCGCTTCCTGCAGATGAACCGGATGCCCTCCGAGCGGGAGGATCAGGGTCTGCAGTCGGTGTTCAAGTCGGTCTTCCCGATCAGCGACTTCCGCGAGAACTCGTCGCTCGAGTTCATCGAGTATTCGATCGGGAACTGGGAGTGCAAGTGCGGCAAGCTGTCCGGCCTGCACCACCTGCGCAAGCCCTGCAAGGCCTGCGGCTTCACCCTGGTCGCAGATCCGTACGGCGAGAAGGACGTCATCTGCGGCAAGTGCGGCACGGCGAACCATGCCCGCGGTGACGTCTGTGACATCTGCGGCCACACGGTCGCGCTGAAGCTGAAGTACGACGTGGACGAGTGTCAGGAGCGCGGCATGACCTACGCCGTGCCCCTCAAGGTCACGATCCGCCTCGTCGTGTGGAACAAGGATCCCGAGACCGGGGTCAAGACGATTCGCGACATCAAGGAGCAGGAGGTCTACTTCGGCGACATCCCGCTGATGACGGACAACGGCACGTTCATCATCAACGGCACGGAGCGCGTGATCGTCAGCCAGCTCCACCGGTCGCCCGGCGCCTTCTTCCACTCCGAGGACAAGACCCTATTCGTCGCGCAGATCATCCCGTATCGCGGCTCGTGGGTGGAGTTCGAGTACGACGCCAAGAACCTGCTGTACGTGCGGATCGACCGCAAGCGCAAGTTCCTGGCAACCGTCTTCCTGCGGGCTCTCGGTCTCCGCGGGGCCGACGAGATCATCCGTGCCTTCTACGGTGTCGACCGGCTGCACCTGGCCAACAACAGCGTGCGCTGGGCCGTGAACGACACGATCGTCGGACTGCGCGCCAAGAAGGGCGTCAAGATCCCGGGCGCCGACGTGTCGGTGGCGGAGGGAAAGAAGGTCAGCAAGGCCCACGTCGACGCCATGCGCAAGGCCGGCATCGACACGATCGAGATCACCGAAGAGGCGCTCGAGGGCGCATTCGCGGCGGCGGACGTCGTGGACCCTGGCACCGGCGAGGTCCTGCTCGAGGCCAACGAGGAACTCACCGCGCGCGTCGTGTCGATGGCCCACGAGAAGGGCGTCGAGACGATCGAGATCTTCTTCCCGGAGCGCGACGAGATCGGCGCCATCCTGTCGCAGACGCTGCGAAAGGACCCGATTCGCACGCACGAAGAGGCCCTCATCGAGATCTACCGGCGGCTCCGGCCGGGTGACCCGCCGACCCTCGACAGCTCCCGCACGCTGTTCGAGAACATGTTCTTCAACCCGCAGAAATACGACTTCTCGCGCGTCGGCCGCCTCAAGTTGAACACGAAGCTAGGGCTGAACACGCCGCTCGACGAGAAGATCCTGCACCCGCAGGACTTCTACGAGGTCATCAAGTACCAGCTCAAGCTGAAGAAGAACCCGGCGAACGTCGACGACATCGATCACCTCGGCAACCGCCGCGTGCGGTCGGTCGGCGAGCTGCTCGAGAACCAGTTCCGGATCGGCCTGGTCCGCATGGAGCGGGCGATCAAGGAAAAGATGTCGGTCTACCAGGAAATGGCGACCGCCATGCCGCACGACCTGATCAACGCGAAGCCGGTCATGGCCGCCATTCGCGAGTTCTTCGGGTCGTCGCAGCTGTCGCAGTTCATGGACCAGACCAACCCACTGTCGGAGGTGACGCACAAGCGCCGTCTCTCGGCCCTGGGACCGGGCGGACTTTCGCGCGAGCGCGCCGGCTTCGAGGTGCGCGACGTCCACACCACGCACTACGGCCGCATCTGCCCGATCGAAACGCCGGAAGGTCCGAACATCGGCCTCATCAGTTCGCTGAGCTGCTACGCGCGCATCAACGAATTCGGGTTCATCGAGTCGCCCTATCGCAAGGTGAAGGACGGCCGGGTCGTGGACTACGTGATCGTCACCAACAGTGGGGGCAACCCCAAGTACAAGGTGGGCGACATCGTTCCGTCCGACGAGCTCGTGGGCGCGGACGGCCGCAGCAAGAAGAAGGGCGTGGAGTACGAGCCGCACGCCTTCTACCTCTCCGCGTGGGAGGAGGACCAGTACATCATCGCCCAGGCCAACGTCGAGATCGGCGAGGACGGGCACCTCACGTCGGAGCGCGTGAACGCCCGTAAGCAGGGCGACTTCATCCTCGCCCGCCGCGACGAGGTGGACTTCATCGACGTCTCGCCGAAGCAGCTGGTGTCGGTGGCGGCGTCGCTCATCCCGTTCCTCGAGAACGACGACGCGAATCGCGCGCTCATGGGATCGAACATGCAGCGCCAGGCGGTGCCGCTGCTGCGCGCCAAGTCGCCCTACGTGGGCACCGGGATGGAGTACATCACGGCCCGCGACTCGGGCGCCGTGATCGTGGCGCGCCGTTCCGGCACGATCGACTTCGTGGACAGCACGCGCATCGTCGTGCGCGTCGAGGGCAGCGAAGACACGAGCAAGGAGATGGGGGCCGACATCTATCCCCTCACCAAGTTCAAGCGGTCCAACCAGAACACCTGCATCAACCAGAAGCCCATCGTGGCCGTCGGGCAGCGGGTGCACAAAGGCCAGGTCCTCGCTGACGGGCCGTGCACCGAATTGGGCGAGCTCGCCCTGGGCCGGAACGTGCTCGTCGCGTTCATGCCATGGCGCGGCTACAACTTCGAGGACGCCATCCTGGTGTCCGAGAAGGCGGTCAAGGAGGACTACTACACCTCGATCCACATCGAGGAGTTCGAGATCGAGGCGCGCGACACGAAGCTGGGGCCCGAGGAGATCACCCGGGACATCCCGAACGTGTCGGAGACCTACCTCCGCGACCTCGACGACAGCGGCATCATCCGGATCGGCGCCTACGTGAAGCCGGGCGACATCCTGGTGGGCAAGGTCACGCCGAAGGGCGAGACGCAGCTCACCCCGGAAGAGAAGCTGCTCCGGGCGATCTTCGGCGAGAAGGCCGGCGACGTCCGCGACGCTTCCCTCATCTGCCCGCCGGGCATCGAGGGCATCATCGTCGGCGTCAAGATCTTCTCCCGCAAGGGCATCGAGAAGGACGACCGGGCCAAGGCGATCGAGCAGGAAGAGCTCGACACCATGGAGAAGAACCAGCAGGACGAAATCCGCATCCTGCACGAGGAGACCAAGAAGCGCGTGGCCCAGCTCCTCGCCGGGCGGAACCTGCGCGCGGACCTCTTCGACGAGTTCGGTCGAGAGCGCCTGCTCCGGAAGGGCCAGACCCTGACTCCCGAGGCGATGCAGGACCTGCCGTTCACGGTCCTCGTGCGCGCGAAGATTGAGACCGACGACGCGGGACTGGAGCCGGACCTTCGCGCCATCGAAGAGCGCACGGAGCGCCAGGTCGACGTCATCCGGCAGATCTTCGAGGAGAAGAAAGAAAAGGTGCGCCGCGGCGACGAGCTCCCGCCTGGCGTCATCAAGCTGGTCAAGGTCTACGTCGCCATGAAGCGCAAGCTGCAGGTGGGCGACAAGATGGCCGGACGGCACGGCAACAAGGGCGTGATCGCCCGCGTCCTCCCCGAGGAGGACATGCCGTACCTGCCGGACGGCACGCCGGTCGAGATCGTGCTGAACCCGCTGGGCGTGCCATCGCGCATGAACGTCGGGCAGATCCTGGAGACGCACCTCGGGTGGGCGGCCCACGCCCTCGGCCTCTACTTCGCAACGCCCGTCTTCGACGGCGCCACCGAGTCGGAGATCACCAACTGGCTCGATCAGGCCGGGCTGGACCAGCAGGGCGGCAAGACGCGCCTCCGCGACGGTCTCACCGGCGACCTGTTCGAGCAGCCCGTGACCGTCGGCTACATCTACATGTTGAAGCTGTCGCACCTCGTGGACGACAAGATCCACGCGCGGTCGATCGGGCCGTACTCGCTCATCACGCAGCAGCCCCTCGGCGGCAAGGCGCAGTTCGGCGGCCAGCGGTTCGGTGAGATGGAGGTCTGGGCGCTCGAGGCCTACGGTGCCGCGCACATCCTCCAGGAACTCCTCACGGCCAAGTCCGACGACGTGACGGGCCGCGCGAAGATCTACGAGTCGATCGTCAAGGGCGACGCCAGCTTCACGCCTGGCCTGCCCGAGTCGTTCAACGTGCTCATCCGCGAGCTGCAGTCACTCTGCCTCGATGTGGAGCTGATTTCCACGAAGCGTCGGCCCGTCGAGACCATCGACGTGCCGGCGGAGCCGGTGCTGGAGGGCTGAGGAATCCATGTTGAGACCAAGCTTCACGGACAACAAGACCGCCCTTCGGGCCGATTTCGACGCGATCCGCATCAGCCTCGCGTCGCCTGAGAAGATCGAGCAGTGGTCCTTCGGCGAGGTGACCAAGCCGGAAACCATCAACTACCGCACGTTCAAGCCGGAACGTGACGGCTTGTTCTGCGCGAAGATCTTCGGCCCGATCACCGACTGGGAGTGCCTCTGCGGCAAGTACAAGCGCATGAAGCACCGGGGCGTGATCTGCGACAAGTGCGGCGTCGAAGTCACGCAGGCGAAGGTGCGCCGCGAGCGGTTGGGCCACATCCGCCTCGCCACCCCGGTGAGCCACGTGTGGTTCTTCAAGGGGCTGCCGAGCCGCATCGGACACCTGCTCGACATCCCGTTGCGAGACCTCGAGCGCGTGCTCTACTTCGAGGCCTACGTCGTGGTCGATCCCGGCGACACGGACCTGAAGCAGAACCAGCTGCTGAACGAGGACCAGTTCCGGAAGGCCCGGGAAGAGTACGGCTTCACGCGCTTCAAGGCCCAGATGGGCGCGGAGGCGATCAAGGAACTGCTCCGCCGGGTGCAGATCGAGACGCTCGCCGTCGAGCTCCGCGAGAGGATGCGGAGCGAGACGTCGGCCCAGAAGAAGCTGAAGTTCGCCAAGCGGCTGAAGGTGGTGGACTCGTTCCGCAAGTCCAGCAACAAGCCGGAGTGGATGATCCTGGACGTGGTGCCGGTGATCCCGCCCGAACTGCGGCCGCTGGTGCCGCTGGACGGCGGACGCTTCGCCACCTCGGACCTGAACGACCTCTACCGCCGGGTGATCAACCGGAACAACCGCCTCAAGAAGCTGATGGAGCTGAAGGCGCCGGACGTCATCATCCGCAACGAGAAGCGGATGCTGCAGGAAGCGGTCGATGCGCTGTTCGACAACGGCCGCCGGGGCCGCGTGCTGCGCGGGGCGAACAACCGTCCCCTGAAGTCGCTGTCCGACACGCTCAAGGGCAAGCAGGGTCGGTTCCGCCAGAACCTTCTCGGCAAGCGCGTGGACTACTCGGGCCGCTCGGTGATCGTGGTGGGCCCGGAGCTGAAACTGCATCAGTGCGGGCTGCCCAAGAAGATGGCGCTCGAGCTGTTCAAGCCGTTCATCTACAACAAGCTCGAAGAGCGGGGCCTGGTCGCGACCATCAAGCAGGCCAAGGAGATGGTCGAGAAACAGGGCCCCGAGGTGTGGGACGTTCTCGAAGAGGTGATCAAGGAGCATCCGGTGCTCCTGAACCGCGCGCCGACCCTGCACCGCCTCGGCATCCAGGCCTTCGAGCCGGTGCTGGTCGAAGGCAAGGCGATCCGGATTCACCCGCTGGTGTGCACGGCGTTCAACGCGGACTTCGACGGCGACCAGATGGCGGTCCACATCCCGCTCTCGCCGGAGGCGCAGATCGAGGCGACGGAGTTGATGATGTCGTCGCGCAACGTGCTCTCGCCGAGCAACGGCGCGCCGATCACCGTGCCGTCGCAGGATATCGTCCTCGGCTGCTATTACATGACGAAGTCCAAGGCGGGCGCCAAGGGCGAGGGCCGGGCCTTCGGATCGATCGAGGACGTGCTCCTCGCGCTGGAGGCGGCTGAGGTCGAGACGCTCACGCCGATCCGGCTCCGCTACACCGGGTCGCTGCAGGATCTGACCGCGGCTCGCGATGATCAGGACGTCCTCCACACCGACATCCAGCAGGTCGAGAACCGCATCATCAACACGACCGTCGGCCGCGTCCTGTTCAACGCTGCGCTGCCGGCCGAGATGCCCTTCGTCAACGGACTCCTGAAGAAGAAGGGCCTGCAGCAGCTCGTCCAGCGGTGCTACCTCCACCACGGCCTGCAGACCACGGTCGAGATGCTCGACGGGCTCAAGACCACCGGCTTCACGTTCGCCACTCGATCCGGGCTCTCGATCGGTATCAAGGATCTCATCATCCCGCCGAGCAAGCCTGATCTGGTGGCCCGCGCGAGCGACGAGGTCATCCGCGTCGAGCAGCAGTATCTCGAGGGCGCCATCACCAACGGCGAGCGGAAGAACAAGATCATCGCCGTCTGGTCGGACGTCACCGAGAAGGTGGCCGACGAGATGTTCTCGGAGATGGAGAAGCTGGACCGCGAGGGGCGGACGTTCAACCCCGTCTACATCATGGCGGACTCCGGCGCCCGTGGCAGCAAGCAGCAGATCCGACAGCTGGCGGGCATGCGCGGCCTGATGGCGAAGCCGTCAGGCGAGATCATCGAGCAGCCGATCAAGGCCAACTTCCGCGAAGGCCTGTCGGTGCTCGAGTACTTCATCTCGACGCACGGCGCCCGCAAGGGCCTGGCCGACACGGCGCTCAAGACCGCCGACTCGGGCTACCTGACGCGGCGCCTCGTGGATGTCGCCCAGGACGTGATCATCTCGGAGCTCGACTGCGGGACCGTGGACGGGATCGAGGCCCGGGCGATCGTCGAGAGCGGGGAGATCATCGAGCCGCTGCGCGACCGGATCATCGGCCGCGTCTCGCTCGAACGGATCACCGATGCGGTGACCGGCAACGTGGTGGTCGACGTCAACGAGCTGATCGACGAGGACAAGGCCTCCGAGGTGCAGGACGCCGGCATCGAGAAGGTGAAGATCCGGTCGGTGCTGACCTGCCAGTCGCGAAGGGGCGTGTGTGCGCACTGCTACGGACGCGACCTGGCCACGGGAAAGCTCGTGGAACTGGGCCTCGCCGTGGGCGTCATCGCCGCCCAGTCGATCGGCGAGCCCGGCACGCAGCTCACGATGCGCACGTTCCACATTGGCGGCACCGCGTCCCGGGTGTCCGAGCAGTCCACGCTGGACGCGAAGCACAAGGGCACGGCGAAATTCGACAACCTCGTCGTGGTGGAGCGGGCCAAGCCGGCCGGCGGCGCGCCGGACCTCATCGTCATGAACCGCAACGGCTACATCGTGGTCCAGGACGACAAGGGCCGCGACCGCGAACGCTACCAGGTCGTCTACGGCGCGCACCTGCGCGTGAAGGACGGCCAGACGGTCGACCAGGGCCAGATCCTGGTCGAGTGGGATCCCTACACGTTCTCGATCCTCACTGAGGAGAGCGGCCAGATCCGCTTCAAGGACATCATCGAGGGCGTCACCGTCCACGAGGACCTCGACGAGATCACGGGACTCTCGCGGCTCATCATCGTGGACTCGGCCGACGAGAAGAAGCAGCCGACCGTCGAGGTGCGGGGGGGGGACGGCAAGGTCAGCCGGAAGTACATCATGCCCGTGCACGCGCACATGATGGTGTCCGACGGCGAGGACGTGCAGGCGGGCGACGTGATCGCCAAGATCCCGCGCGAGACCACGAAGACGAAGGACATCACGGGCGGCTTGCCGCGCGTGGTGGAACTGTTCGAGGCGCGCAAGCCGCGCGACCCGGCCGTCATCAGCGAAATCGACGGTACCGTGAAGCACGGCGGCGTCGTGAAGGGGCAGCGGAAGATCCACATCGTGCCCGACGAGGGCGGCGGCGACCCGCGGGAGTACTCGATCCCGCGCGGCGTGCACGTGAACGTGCAGGACGGCGAGCGCGTCCGGGCGGGTGACCCGCTGATGGATGGCCCGAGCAACCCGCACGACATCCTCCACGTGCTCGGCGAGAAGGAGCTGCAGAAGTACCTCGTCAACGAGGTGCAGGAGGTCTACCGGCTGCAGGGCGTGAACATCAACGACAAGCACATCGAGGTGATGGTGCGCCAGATGCTGCGGTGGGTCCGCGTCGAGGACGTGGGCGACACCGAGTTCCTCATCGACGAGCAGGTCGACAAGTTCCGCTTCCTGAGCGAGAACGAGCGCGTGCTCGCCGAGGGCGGCCGTCCGGCCACCGCGCAGCCGCTGCTGCTCGGCATCACCAAGGCCTCGCTGTCGACCGAGTCGTTCATTTCGGCCGCCTCCTTCCAGGAGACCACGCGGGTTCTCACCGAGGCTTCCATCTCCGGGAAGGTCGACCACCTGCGCGGCCTGAAGGAGAACGTCACGATGGGGAGGCTGATTCCCGCTGGCACCGGGTTCTGGTGGTACCGCCACCTGACCATTCCGGCGGACGAGCCCCCGCCGCCGCCGGCGCCGCCGCAGCCGGCGGACGACGAGCTGGAGCTCGACCGAGAGCTCGAGTACCTCGTCGAGCCGGAGGAGCCGATGGCGAGGACGACCGGCGAGGCGGGCACGGAGTAGGCCCGGCGCCCGATTCGGCAGGAATGACGAGGGCCCGGCGGCAACAGCCGCCGGGCCCTTCGTGTCGTACGAGCGGCAGGCGTCGTCGCCGCGGTGCGCGCGGCGGCCCCGGCCTGGCCTTCACTGCGACTGGGCGCGGGCTGCGCCCGACGGTTCAGCGGCTCTTCGCGGCGGCCGCCAGCATCGAACTGGCGGTGTAGAGGACGACGACGACGACGAGCCACCGCATGTAGAGCAGCGGCAGCGACTTCACGATGAAGGCCGCCACGAGGACGGCCAGCGGGCCGCCGAGCGTCAGGCCGATTGCCGCGCGCAGGTGGTAGGCGTTCTCCTGAACGAACTTGATGCCTCCGACGGGCATGAGGAACGCACAGGAGCCCATCATGATCGGGAACGCGGCGGTCGGGTTCATCCCGAGCAGGCTGATCAGGATCATGCAGGGCGCGTAGAGACCGATGCCGAGCGTCATCAGGGCCCCAAGGATGAAGTTCACCCCGATGCCGACGCCCAGCTTCCACCCGTCGAGGCCGAGGGCGGCGCCACCGCCGGGCACCAGGCCGAGCAACTGCAGGAGCATGATGCCGGCGGCGGCGACCAGCGCCGTCCCCATGCCGACCTGAACGCTTCGCCGGGGAAGTCCGGCGACGATGCCGGCGCCAAGCCACGCTCCTGCGGCGGCCGCCGCCAGCATCATGGCCAGGGTGACGAACTCGACCTCGACGAGCTGGGTGAAGATGACGGCCTGCACCACCGTCGGCAGGACGTGGCCGACGTTGAGCGTCCCCGGGATTTTCTCGTCCGGCACCTGGTGCCAGGCCCGGAACATCGCCGTCGTGGGCGCGTAGGACCCGATGCCGAGGGTGTCGAAGAAGTTCGTGATCGCGCCGATGAACAGCTGCAGCGGCGTGGGCGCGACGGGCTCGTGCGCGCCATGCCCGCCGTCCGCGCGCCTGGCGCGGGCGACGACGAACCAGCGGATGAGGAACGCGCTGGTCAGGGTGACCATCGCGGCGACGAGCAGGGTCTTGGCGTTCATCGAGGCTCCGGGGCCGCCAGTGTACCCCGGCCCAGCAGCAGTGACCAGCGGCGGGGCCGCGCCGCACGGTGCGCGGCCGCCGGATCAGGGGCCTAGCCGACGAACTTGTAACCGCTCCCGTGGATGGTCAGGATGTGCTCGGGCTCGTGAGGCGACTGTTCGATCTTCTGCCGCAGCTTCGCCACGAAGTTGTCGATCGTGCGGGTCGTCGGGAATTCCTCGTAGCCCCAGACCTCGTTCAGGATCTGCTCGCGCGTGACGACCTGGCCCTTGTGGTGGACGAAGTAGCGGAGCAGCTCGAACTCCCGGGCCGTGAAGTCCACCCGGCGCTTGTCGCGGCGGGCCTGATGGAGCTTGAAATCGATCTCGAGGTCCCCGATCGTGACGGTGTCCTCGGTCGGCGGGCGGGAGGTGGCGCGGCGGAGGACGGCGCGCACCCTGGCCAGCAGCTCAGTGATCGAGAACGGCTTGGTCACGTAGTCGTCGGCGCCGAGCTCGAGTCCCAGCACCTTGTCGGTCTCGGCGGACCGGGCCGTGAGCATGACGATCGAGGTCGACGCCGATCGGTCGCGGAGCTCGCGGCAGACGTCGAAGCCGTTCTTCCGCGGCAGCATCAGGTCGAGGATCACGAGGTCGGGATTGAACGTCGCGGCTTTCGCCAGGCCCTGCTCCCCATCCGACGCGGTCTGGACCTCGTATCCCTCGAGCTCGAGGTTGTCACGCAGGCCGAGGAGCATCTGCGGTTCGTCCTCGATCACCAGGATGCGCTTCATGTTTCTCTCCGTAGGCGTCGGCCGACCCGGCCGAGATGGGGAACGCGAGGGTGAAGGTGCTGCCGGCACCGGGCTCGCTCTGGACGCTGACGCTGCCGCCATGGCCACGCATCGTGTGCTCCACGATGGCCAAGCCGAGCCCCGTGCCCTGCGGGCCGCCGCCGAGACCGCTGTCCACCCGGTAGAACTTGCGGAAGATGCGCCGCTGCAGGTGGCGCGGGATACCGATGCCGTGGTCGGCCACGCGGACGGCGACGCGGCCGTCGCTCCTGCAGACGTGGACGTCGATGTCCCGGTCCTCCCTGGAGTACTTCATCGCGTTGGCCAGCAGGTTCTCGATCGCCTGTTCGACCGCGCCGGCGTCGATGTCCACGAGCGGCAGGCCCGTCTCGATCCGGGTCGTGACCGTGAAGCGCCCCTGCTCGAACTGGCTCCGGAGCTTCCCGACGACCTCGCGCGTCACCTCGCCCAGGTCGGCGGGCGCCGTCCGGTAGGGACGCAAGCCGGCCTCCATCCGCGAGAAGTCCAGGATGTTCTCGATGAGGCGCGTGAGCTTCTTGCTCTCGCCGTTGATGATTCGGTAGTACTCGGCGGCGCGCTGCGGCGTCCTGACGCGGCCCAGTTCCAGCGTCTCGGCGAAGAGCTGGATGAGGGCGAGCGGCGTCTTGAGATCGTGAGACACCGACGCGACGAAGTTCGACTTGAGCTCAGCCAGTCGCAGCTCCCTGGCCGCGGCTCCCGCCACGAAGATGATGGCCGCGGCCATCACGACGGCCAGGATGGCCATCAGGGCGAGCTGGGGCCGGCTGCTCGACTCGGCCACCTGTGGGATGGTCCGGTTCCCGAATCCGGTCTGCAGCGTCCAGGTTTCCGGCTCCACCTCGAACGGCGCCGCGTATTCCAGCAGCTCGCGATCGAAGAACACCAGCGGGAAACTGCGCTCGTCCACGAAGACGTCCGCGCCAGGCGGCGCGGAGCTGAAGACCACGGCGCCCTGGCCGTCGCGCAGCGTGAGGTCCAGTTGCGGGAAGCCGCCCAGGTGCTGGACGGCGGCGAGGCGGTTGCGCATCATCGCGGGCAGGTGCTCGGTGCGCATCGCCTCGGCGTCCACCACCACGGCGATGAAGCTCGACACGGCATCGCGGTTCGCGTTCGGGAAGCGCAGTTGCGCCTGCACGTACTTGCGGTGTCCGCCGATCACGGCCGGGAAGGCGACGATCGCCCGCTTGTGCTCCAGCAGCTGCTGCACGCGGGGCAGGATGACCGCGCCGACGCCCGGGGCGTCCCGGAACCGCAGGTCGAGGTCGTCGGCCGACGAGTCGGCCAGACTGTCGCGGTTGTAGACGAGCAGCCGGTCCTTCAGCGTCGGCGCCACCGCAGACCAGACGTAGAAGGCCTCGACGAACGGGCTCTCCTGCAGGCCCTGCCGGAAGACGTCGTCCATCCAGGCGCGGTCCATCGCGTCGGCCCGTGCCTGCGGAATGGCGAGCAGCACGGCGATGTACGGGCGCTTCAGCGTGTCTTCGACCTCGCGCGCCGCGGCGTCGGCCGTCTCCTGGCTGAGCTGTCGCAGCACGACGGCCGAGGTGCTGGCGAGGTCGTTGATCGACCGGAGCTGGAAGTAGAAGAGCACGGCCACCGGAATCGCGACCCCGATGGCGAGGCCGGCAGCCACCCGGAGACCGCGGTCGTCGAGGAGGCGGCCGAGCCATCCCGGCCGGCGATCGGCCGAGGCCGGTGGCAGGGGAGCCGGAGCCTGATTCGCATCGTCCATCGGCGGTCCCTCGTCCAGTGTCATCCGCGCGCGAGCTCGGCCGTCAGCCAGTCTCCGACGACTCGCCAGTCCCGCAGGTCCGGCGAGGCGGAGAGCAGCGCCCACGCCACCGACTGAGTGTCGGCCAGCAGCTGCCGCCGGTAGTCCCTCGGCAGGTGCGCCGTGCACTCCTTCAGATCGCGGACCGCGCCCGCCGCGTCACCGCTCGCCAGGCGGGCCAGCGCCAGCCGACTGGCCTGCACCGGGCTGCGCGCCGGGTCGTTTCGCTGTCCAGCGAGGTAGGCCGCCAGCGAGGCGTGATACCTCCCCTGCAGGAACAGCGTATGCCCAAGATTGTAGTGCCCGAAGGCCAGCGCCGGCGTGAGCGCGATCACCCGCCGGAAGGCCGCCTCTGCCTCGGCGAGCTGGCCGAGTTCGCGCGACACCACGCCGAGATTGTTGAGGGCCTGCGGGTTGTCCGGGTCGTGTTCCAGCGCGGCCGTGAACGCGCGCAGCGCCTCCTCGGGGCGGTCCAACTCGCCCAGCGTCGCCCCGAGATTCGCTGCGGCGGATGAAAAGGTCGGCATCAGGGAGACCGCGGCGCCGAAGGCGGCGGCGGCTCTGGCCATGTCGTCGCGTCGAAGCCAGTACTTGCCATGCTCGAAGTGCGCCGCCGGCCAGTCGGGCGCGACGTCGACGGCCTCCGCGAGGAGGTCCCCGGCGTTCTCGAGGTCGTTCACTTCCATGCACGTGCTGGCCATCGCCAGCAGATGCGAGGCCGACCGTTCGCGGTCGAGCGCGCGTCCCGCGGCGGCGAGCCGGTCGGCGGGGTCCGCGCTCCGGAACGCCGCGGCGAGGGGACCGCCGACTGGTCGTTCGGCGGGGCCGTCGGCGCCCGTCGCCTCCACCCACGTCACGTGCCGCCAGGCGCCGCGGGCGGCGACGGCTTCTTCGGCGTCGGTGGCGAGGATCTCGCGATCGGCCGTGGCGATCAGCCGGAGGTGCGGATTGCCGCGTACGGCGTCCAGCCACGCCTGCAACACGTAGAGCGGCTGCGTCGTGACCAACCGGGTGGCGTTCGCCTGCCGGTTCACGAAGGCCTCGTGCAACTCCGGCGCCCACACGATCCCGGCGGCGCCGGCAGGCACGGGCCCCGGATGGACGAACGGCCAGTCGATCGGCGCCGTCGAGAGCGCGTCGGCGTCAGGGCGGTCCGCGTGCAGGCGGCGGAGCATCCGATGCGCGACGGACGACCTGGCGGCGGGCGGCCCCGTGACCACGATCAGCCGGCCGGCCACGGGTTCCGGCCAGGGCGCGACGTCGGGAGCGAGGGTTGCGACGAGAGTGCCGAGATCCACTGGGCGAACGTGGCCCACGTTGTAGCACGGCGCGGGCGGACCATGACAGCCCAAGAACAACCGAGACATCACCAGACACCTGCGCGCGCCGGACTCCGTATAATCGCCACCGGCTCACTCGAACGACGGGTGGGACCGTGTCCAGCGCCGGCGCGAGTCCCGAACTGAGCAGGATGGGGACGCGAATGAACAGGCCCGGCGTGGCGGCCGATCGCTCTGATCGGCGCCGCTTCTTCTCTCGGATCGTCATCGGCGTTCAGGCCTTGATCGGCTCCACGATCGGGGCGGTGGTGGCGGGTGCGGCCCTGGCCCCGAGCCTGGCCTCGCGCGCCACCCGCTGGCAGCGCGCCACGAGCCTCGCCGACCTGTCCGACGGCGAGCCCACCCCGGTGACGCTGCGCCTCATCCGGCGGGATGGCTACCGCCAGGTCGTCGATCGCCGCGTGGTTTACGTCCGCCGGGACGACAGTGGCGGTGTCCTCGTCCTCGACTCCACGTGTACCCACCTGGGATGCCGGACCAAGTACGACCCGGCGTCCAAGCACTTCGTCTGCCCGTGTCACGGCGGCGTCTACGACAGCGACGGCGCCGTGCTGGCGGGTCCGCCCCCGGCGCCCCTGCGCCGGCTCGAGGCTCGCGTCGAGGGCGATCGCATCGAGGTGCAGGTGTGAGCGAGGTGCGGCGGGCCGTCCTCGACTGGCTGGATTCCCGGACGGGGTATCGGGCGCTCCTCGCGCACGCGCTCGACGAGCCCCTGCCGCCGGGGACGGGCTGGGCGTTCACGACCGGCAGCGTGCTGGCGTTGCTTCTCGGGTGCCAGGCCCTGACCGGCGTCGGGCTTGCCATGTACTACGTGCCGTCGCCCTCGCTGGCCTACGACAGCCTCCGCTATCTCATGGGCGGAGTGCCGCTCGGTGGGCTCATGCGCGGCCTCCATTTCTGGGGGGCGAGCTTCATCGTCGTGGCGGCCGTGGTGCACATGGCCCGGGTGTTCTTTTACGGGGCCTACAAGGCGCCCCGGGAACTGACCTGGATGACCGGTGTCGTCCTCCTGCTGGTCATCCTGGGCTTCTCGTTGAGCGGCTATCTGCTGCCGTGGGACCAGAAGGCGTATTGGGCCACGACGGTCACCATCAACGTGGCCGAGAGCACGCCCGTGATTGGCGCCTTCCTGGGCGACGTGCTGCGGGGCGGGACCGAACTCGGGGCGCTCACCCTCGGGCGATGGTACGCGGCCCACGTGTTCCTCCTGCCGATGGCCCTCGGCGGGTTCGTCGTCGCGCACGTCTTCCTCATGCGCAAGCACGGCATTTCGGGTCCGTTGTCGCCCCAGCAGGGACGGCCGCGTCCGTTCTACCCGTGGCACGTCGCCAAGGACACCGTGATGATGGCGGCGGTCTTCGCGAGCCTGTTCACGGTGGCCCTGATCGTGCCGGCGCACCTGGACGAGGTCGCCAACCCGGCCGACGCCGACTACATCCCTCGGCCAGAGTGGTATTTCCTCTCGCTGTTCCAGCTGCTCAAGTACTTCCCGGGCCGGCTCGAGGTGATCGGCACGCAGGTGCTTCCCGGCCTCGTCGTCGGTGCGCTGTTCCTGCTGCCGTTCCTCGACCGCGGGCGCGATCGCCACCCCTGGGCGCCCTCACGGCGGATGTTCACCGTCGCGTTTCTCGGACTCGGTGCGGGCGTGGCTGGACTCACGGCGCTCGGACTCCGGGATGCCCCGACACGGTTCGATCCGAGTCGCTGGGGGCCGCAGGCCGTCGCCGGTTACCTGACCGCGGAAGGACCGCAGAGTCCCTGCACGCGGTGCCACGTCGACGGCGGCCCGGCCTCGCCGCTCCGATCCACCCAGATGGGGCGCGACGACGGGTGGCTGGCGTTCCACTTGAGCGATCCCGAAACCATCGGCCCGGGTGCCCGGCGGGTCAGCCTGGACCACGACCCGCTGCTCGAGGAGGACGCCGCGCGCGCCGTGATGGCGTACCTCCGTCGCCTGCGCGCCGGGGCGGTCCCGCCCGCGGTGCCGGACTCGGCCCGGACCGCGACGCGAATCCTGGGCACGCGCTGTATCGCCTGCCACCGGATCGACGGGGAGGGCGGCGACACCGGCCCGGACCTGTCCCGCGTGGGCGCCCGCCGCGACCTGGCCGCCATCACGCGGATCATCAACGACCCGAACGACGAGTACGGCGACTCGGTGATGCCCATCTACGGAAAGCGCCTGACCGCCGGGGAGGTCGACGCCCTGGCCGCGGCGCTGGCGGCCCGACGCTAGGCTAGCGCGCCGGGGGCGCCGGCCCCGCCTTTGGCGACAGCTCTCCCCGGTGGCACGTGTAGCAGGTGACGCGGCCCAGCGTGGAGTCGCCCTCCATCGGCGTGTAGGCGCCGAAGTAGCGCTGGTTGAGCGCCTTGGTCATCTCGATCATCCGGCGCGCCGCTGCCTTGCGCGGGTTGGCCTCGCTCGCGAAATTGCCGCGCGTGTGGCACCCGCCGCAGTTGACGCCCAGCGCCTGGACGAAGTGCCGCATCTCCGTCTCGAACTGGGGGACGCGAAGTCCCGTCAGGACCGTGATGGCGGGGCCCTCGGCGATGCCCGGTTCCAGGCGTTCGGTCTGCGCGGAGGCGGAACCGGCCAGGACGAGCGCGGCAGCGCCCGCCAGGCACAGGGTGCGTCCCGCGCACAGGCGCGTCATCGGCGCGCTCCCGGGCCCGGCGAAAGCTTCGGCGTCGGCTCGCCCTGGTGGCACGTGTAGCACGTCACCCGGCCCAGCGAGGACCCGCCGGGCTGGGCCGTCCCCTCGAAGTACTCCGCGTTCAGTCCCATCGTCATGTCGATCATCCGTCGTGCCGTCCGCTTCTCGCGCTTCTCGTCGCTGGCGAAGTTGCCCTGCACGTGGCAGTGGCTGCACGGCACCCCCAAGGCATCCGCCATGCGTTGCATCTCGGCGCGAACCCGTTCGCCGTCCCAGCCCTTCAGGACGCGGATGTTCTCGAGCGGACGCGGCCGCCGGGCGGGCTGAGCGGACACCGGAGGCGCGGCGCCGGCCACGGCCGTGATCGCGAGCGCCGCAAGCGCGCGTCCGACGCCAGGCCTGGCGTTCACTTCGTCTCGCTCCAGATCACCTCGGCGTCGGCTTTCACCCGCGCGGGCGACGGGGGGGCGTAGCCGTCGTACCCGGGGGGCGTCTTCCACCCGGCCACGACGTCGTCGACCGATTTGCCCGCGCGCTTGGCGGCCTGCACGAACACGACGAACTCGCGGATGAAGCCGGCGTAGGCGCGGAGGTCGGCCGGCGTCGTCGTGCGCGGGTTGTGTCCGTTGATCAGGGTGGTGACGCCGGCCACGCCGGCGGCGCCCGTCAGCGTGTCAGCGAAGGCGACGCCGCTGCCGCCGTTGTTCTTGTCCATGATCGGCAGGTCGCGCGTAGGGAACGTATCTCCCACGTGCATGACGCCGAGGGCCGGGAAGATGACGTAGGCGTCGCCGCCGGTATGCGCGCGGCCGAAATAGCGCAGCACGATCTGCTCACTGCCGCTGCCCAGGCTCAGGCTGTCCCGGAACGTCGTGGTCGGATACCCGTGGCCCCCGTGCGCCTTGAACGGATTGGGCTGCGCGCCGGTCTGGAGCCCGTAAACCGGGTTCGACTGCTCCATGTACGTCCTGGTGTTCTCGTGCGCCACCACCTCGAACGTCCCGGGGAACTCCACCTGGCCGTTGGTGTGGTCGTAGTGGGTGTGGGTGTTGATGACCATGGTGATCGGCTTGTCGGTCACCGTCCGGATGGCGTCGAGCAGCGGCTGGCCCCAGCCGGGCAGCTTGCTGTCGACGACCACCGCGCCCTTCGACGTCAGGAACAGGGCCGTGTTGCCGCCGCCGCCCCGCAGGAGGTAGAGCGTGTCCGCGACCTTGTCGACCTCGACCACCTTGGGCGCCGGCGGCGCCTGGGACGCTGCGAGCGCCATCGAGCCGAGACCGGCCGTTGCCACCAGTACCAGAGCCGCCGCTCGTCCTCTCATCGTCTGCCTCCCGCGTGGCCGGGCGGTGCCGGCGCCCGTTGCCCAGAATTCCATTCGTGCCGCCGCGCTCCTAGGCCGGCAGCCCGTTGCGGATCACCGCCCGCATGGCGTCGACGAACGTGTCGATCTCCTCCAGTGTCGTGTAGATGTTCGGTGTCACCCGGAGGGCCCGGTAGGACATGGACGGATCGTCCGGGTTGTCGTGGCCGATCGACGTGATGACGATCCGGTGCGCATCCCACAGATGGGAGACCAGCTTGTTCGCGTCCACGCCGTCGATCGACACCACGGCTAGGCCCCAGGTCTGGCCTTCGGCCAGGTTGGAGTGGATGCGGACCCGCGGTTCGTTCTTGAGCGCGTTGGCCCAGCGCAGCGTGAGGTAGCGCAGTCGCGCCGCCTTCCGCTCGACGCCGATGGCCTGGTGGAAGGCGAGCGCCTCGTTGATGGCGGCTTTCGGCCCGACCGGATGAGTGCCGATCTCCTCGAACTTCCGGATGTCGGTGTCGCGGCGGGCGGGGGCGGCCTGGAGCGGCCAGGTCGACGCGATCCGGTCCCGCCGCACGTACAGCAGGCCCGTGCCCATCGGCGCCATCAGCCACTTGTGGAGCGACACGCCGTAGTAGTCCATGCCCAGGTCCCTGAGCTTGAAGGGGAAGTGTCCACCAGCATGGGCGCCGTCGACGATCGTGATGATGCCCCGCGCGCGGGCGATATCGCTCAGTTCGCGCACCGGGAAGAGCTGTCCCGACTGGTTGGTGATGTGGCAGAAGTGCATCACCTTGGTCTGGGGCGTGATCGCCCGGGTCAGGCGCCTGATGAGATCCTCGCCGGTCGTCGGGGCGGGAAAGTCGATCTTCGTGAGCCTGATCCGGTCGCGGCGCACGCGCTGATCCCAGGTCGTCAGCATCCGGCCGTAGTCCTGCTCGGTCGTCAGCACCTCGTCGCCTGGTTTCATGTCGAGGCCCATCTGGGCGATTTGCAGCGACTCGCTCGAGTTCCGGGTGATGGCGATCTCTTCAGGGTCGGCGCCGAACTCCGCGGCCAGCCGGCGGCGCGTCGTCTCCACGTTCCGCTCGGTCATGCCGCGATGGTAGACGGGGGCCTGGTTCGCCCAGTCGTCGTAGCGCTTGCAGGCTTCGTGGACCACGGTGGGCGCCGGGCACGAGTTGCCGTTGTTCAGGTTGATGATTGTGCGGTCCAGCGTGAACGCGAACTGGATCTCCCGCCAGAAGTCCTCGTCGGCCGCCACCTGCTCGGGTGTCCGGCCCCCGGACGAGGCGCGCTGCGTCAGGGCGGCGACCTCGTCGATGCCGTATCGGGCGGTCGCGAACGCGGCGCCGGCGGCGCCTCCGGTCAGTCGCAGGAAGGAACGGCGGCTCGTCATGGGTGGGCCCTCCGGCGGGCAGTATACGGGAGCCCGCCGCCGGCGCCCGGGCAGGGGAAGGCCGGCCGGGCCGTCCAGAAGGGTGCACTTGTGTGCAGCCTGGCCGCCTGGGCCGGTCCGACGAGTCTGGAGGACCGGGAAACGCCAGGAGGAGCCTGGGAGGGCCGGACCCTCGACGAGGAGCCCCTTGCGCGGGCTCGGCACTTGTGTGCTATCCTCGCAAGGTTCTCGTGGTCCTAGGACACCCTATCTAGGACCGTCCGCTCCTCGATACGAGGCTTTCGCCGGCGTGCCGGCGGGCGCGTTCGATTCGGAGCACCGTGACGCCGTCACTCTCGCGTCGAGTCACCTCGATGCGCTGGAGCGTCCGCCGGTGCCGCAGAGTAGACAGCAGGGTTGACCTGCGTCAGGTGCCAAGCCGACGAGGCTTTCAGGCCTGACGCGCATGTGCGCGGCGGATGCATTTCGCGCGTACGTGCCATGCAATGAGGTTGCTCCCGCCCGGACGTGACGGGCGGCGTGCCGGCGGGAGCCGGTGTGGGGCAGCGCGGGCCCGAGATCGCCGCGTGGTGGAGAGCTCGTGCCGACGATCAGCCAACTGGTGCGGAAGGGCCGCGACGCGGTCCGGTGGAAGACGAAGAGCCCGGCCCTGCAGGAAAGCCCGCAGAAGCGTGGCGTCTGCGTGCGCGTGTTCACGCAGACCCCGAAGAAGCCGAACTCCGCGCTCCGCAAGGTGGCGCGCGTGCGCCTCACGAACAAGATCGAGGTCACCACCTACATTCCGGGCGTGGGCCACAACCTCCAGGAGCACTCGCTCGTGCTCATCCGCGGAGGCCGCGTGAAGGACCTCCCGGGCGTGCGCTACCACGTCGTGCGCGGCACTCTCGATGCCGTCGGCGTGCAGGGCCGCAAGCAGGGGCGATCGAAGTACGGCGCGAAGCGCCCGAAGCAATAGGACGACAGCGATGCCGCGCAGACGAGAAATCCCGAAGCGTGAACTCCCGGCCGACGCGCTCTACGGCAGTCCGCTGGTGACGAAGTTCATCAACTGCATGATGTTCGACGGCAAGCAGTCCACGGCCGAGCAGATCGTGTACCGCAGCTTCGACATCGTGAAGGAGAAGTCCGGCGACGACCCGCTGAAGATCTTCAAGAAGGCGCTCGACAACGTGAAGCCTTCGCTCGAGGTCAAGTCCCGGCGCGTCGGCGGCTCGAACTACCAGGTGCCGATCGAGGTCAACCCGAACCGCCGCCTGTCGCTCAGCATCCGCTGGCTCGTGGGCTATGCCCGCGCTCGGGGCGACGGCAAGACGATGCAGGAGAAGCTGGCGAACGAGCTGCTCGATGCGGCCAACCTCCGCGGAGGCGCCGTGAAGAAGCGCGAGGACACCCACCGGATGGCCGAAGCCAACAAGGCCTTCGCCCATTACCGCTGGTAAGGACGACCCCGATCCATGCCCAGGCAAGCCCCACTCAACCGGACCCGCAACATCGGCATCATGGCCCACATCGATGCCGGGAAGACGACGACGACCGAGCGGATCCTGTTCTATACCGGCATCACCTACAAGATCGGTGAGGTGCACGAAGGCACCGCGGTCATGGACTGGATGGAGCAGGAGCAGGAGCGCGGGATCACGATCACGTCGGCCGCGACGACCTGTTTCTGGCGGGATCACCGGATCAATATCATCGACACCCCCGGCCACGTCGATTTCACGGTCGAGGTCGAGCGCTCGCTGCGCGTCCTCGACGGCGCCGTCGCCGTGTTCGACGCGGTGTCGGGCGTGGAGCCGCAGTCCGAGACCGTGTGGCGCCAGGCCGATCGGTATCGCGTGCCCCGGATCTGCTTCGTCAACAAGATGGACCGCATCGGCGCGGACTTCAAGGAGACGTTCAGCCAGATCGAGTCGAAGCTGCAGGGCAACCCGGTGGCCATCCAGCTGCCCATCGGCGCCGAGGACAGGTTCAGGGGAGTCGTCGATCTCGTCCGGATGAAGGCCATCACGTACAAGGACGAGACGATGGGCGCCGACTACATCGTCGACGACATCCCGGCCGACATGCTGGACGAGGCGAAGAAGTACCGCGAGATCCTCGTCGAGAAGGTGAGCGAGGGCGACGATCGGCTGCTGGAGAAATACCTCGGCGGCGAAGAGCTCACCGAGGACGAGATTCGCGCCGGCCTCCGGAAGCGTTGTGTCGAGTCCGTCCGCAACGAGGATGCGCCGTTCGTGCCCGTGATCTGCGGGACGGCTTTCAAGAACAAGGGTGTCCAGCCCCTGCTCGACGCCGTCGTGGACTATCTGCCCAGCCCGCTGGATATCCCGCCGGTCGAGGGGACCAACCCCAATGCGCATGGCGAGGACAAGCCGGTCCTGATCCGGAAGGCCGACGACAACGAGCCGTTCTCGGCACTCGCGTTCAAGATCATGACCGACCCGTTCGTCGGTCAGCTCACGTTCTTCCGCGTCTACTCGGGCGTGCTCAACGCCGGGTCCTCGGTGCTCAACACGACCAAGGGCAAGACCGAGCGCATCGGCCGCTTGCTGAAGATGCACGCGAACAAGCGTGAGGAAATCAAGGAGGTCTACGCCGGCGACATCGCCGCCGCCGTGGGGCTCAAGTCCGTCACGACCGGCGACACGCTGTCGGACGAGAAGCAGGCGGTCCTGCTCGAGTCGATGGAGTTCCCGGAGCCCGTGATCTCGCTCGCCATCGAGCCCAAGACGAAGGCCGACCAGGAGAAGCTGGGCCAGGGCATGGCCAAGCTGATGGCCGAGGATCCGACTTTCAGGGTCAACACGGACGAGCAGACCGGCCAGGTCGTCATCCGCGGCATGGGCGAGCTCCACCTCGAGATCATCGTCGACCGCCTGAAGCGCGAGTTCGGCGTCGAGGCCAGCGTGGGCAAGCCGCAGGTGGCCTACAAGGAGACGCTCACGAAGGCCGCCGAGGGCGACGGGCTGTTCAAGCGTCAGACCGGCGGCCGCGGCCAGTTCGGGCACGCGAAGATCCGCCTCTTCCCGCTCGAGCCCGGCTCCGGCTACCAGTTCGAGAGCAAGATCGTCGGCGGAACGGTGCCGAGGGAGTACATCAAGCCGATCGACCAGGGCATCCAGGAAGCCCTTACGCGCGGCGTGCTCGCCGGCTATCCGGTGGACGACGTGCGGATCGAGCTCTACGACGGCGGATACCACGAAGTGGACTCGTCGGAGATGGCGTTCAAGATCGCGGGGTCCTTCGCGTTCCAGGATGCCGCGAAGAAGGCGGGCCCCGTGCTGATGGAACCCATCATGCGCGTGGAGATCGTGAGCCCGAAGGACTATCTCGGCGACGTCATGGGCGACCTGGCGAGCCGGCGCGGGCGCATCCAGTCGCAGGAAGACCGTGGCGGCACCCAGATCATCTCGGCCCGGGTGCCCCTCAGCGAGATGTTCGGCTATGCCACGGACCTGCGTTCGCGGACGCAGGGCCGGGCGACGTACTCGATGCACTTCGACCGCTACGAACAGGCGCCGGGCCACGTCAGCGAGGAAGTGATCGCGAGGGTGCAGGGGACGAAGTAGGCGGGGCTCGGGTCTGGGGTCCCGGGTTCCGGGGCTGGGCCTTGACGACGCCAGGAAGAAGACGCAGTAACGCGGCCGCACCGAGACCCGAGACCCGGGTCCCTGGCCCCGACGAGGATCGCAATGGTTGGTGACAAGATTCGAATCCGCCTGAAGGCCTACGATGCGCGCCTGCTCGACCAGAGCACGGGCGAGATCGTGGACACGGCGAAGCGAACGGGCGCCCGGCTGGCGGGGCCGATCCCGCTGCCCACCGAGATCAACAAGTGGACGGTGCTCCGCTCGCCGCACGTGGACAAGAAGTCCCGCGAGCAGTTCGAGGTGCGCACGCACAAGCGGCTGATCGACATCTTCGAGCCGACGCCCCAGACGGTGGACGCGCTCATGAAGCTCGATCTGCCGGCAGGCGTGGACGTCGAAATCAAGGCGTTCGGCAAGGAACACGGTAAGTAACGGGACCCGGGGCCCGGAACCCGGGACCCGGAAGGAATCACGATGGTGAACGGAATCATCGGCAAGAAGATCGGAATGACGCAGCTGTTCCTGGAGGACGGGACGGTCGAACCGGCCACCGTGCTCCAGGCTGGTCCGTGCGTCGTCGTGCAGGCCAAGGGCGCCGATCGCGACGGCTACGAGGCCGTGCAGCTCGGGCTCGTGTCGTCCACGCGCTACAAGGCCAACAAGACGACGGTCGGCCACCACAAGGCCGCCAACGTGCCGGCCACGCGCGTTCGCCGCGAGGTGAAGCGTGCCGCGGGCGGCGACGCGCCCAAGCCGGGCGACTCCGTCGTGGTCGGTGCCGTCTTCAACCAGGGCGAGCGGGTAGACGTCATCGGCACGAGCAAGGGCCATGGCTTCCAGGGCGTCGTGAAGCGCCACCACTTCGGCGGCGGCGCGAACACGCACGGCTCCATGTTCCACCGGGCGCCGGGTTCGATTGGCGCCTCGTCGTACCCGTCACGCGTGGTGCGCGGCATGCGAATGGCCGGGCACATGGGCCAGGACCGCGTCACGGTTCGCAACCTGAAGGTCCTGCGCATCGATGCGGACAACAACCTGATGGTCGTGCGCGGCGCCGTGCCGGGCGCCAACGGCGGCTACGTGCTGATCCGCAAGGCCGTGGCGGCGAAGCCCGAGCCGCAGCCGCAGCTCCAGGAAAAGCCCAAGAAGGGCAAGAAGTAGCGGGACCCGGGTGCCGGGACTCGCGGCCGCCCCGCATGCCAGCGACGGCAAGAGGTTTTGAGCCCCGAGACCCGGGACCCGAGACCCGAAGGATGCAGAGATGACCGTAGACGTGGTCAACAGCCAGAATCAGAAGGTGGGCTCGGTCGAGCTCAGCGACGCCGTGTTCGGCGGCCGCGTGAAGACCGACCTCATCCACGCGTCGGTCGTGCGCGCGAACGCCGCGGACCGCCGGGGCACGCACGCCACGAAGAACCGCGCCCTCGTGAGTGGCAGCGGCAAGAAGCCGTGGCGGCAGAAGGGCACCGGCCGCGCCCGGGTGGGCGAGACGCGCAACCCGCTGTGGCGCAAGGGCGGCACCGTGTTCGGGCCGCAGCCGCGCAGCTACGCTTTCACGGCGCCGAAGAAGGTCGAGCTCGGCGGCCTTCGGGCGGCGCTCGCCCAGAAGGCGCAGGATGGCGCGCTGGTCGTCGTGGACGCCCTGGCGGCCTCGGAAGTGAAGACCAAGGCGGCGGCGGCGATGCTCCGCGCGATCGGCGCGGGCGCGAAGGCGCTGCTGGTCGACGTCGCGCCCGACGAGAACCTTGCCCTGTCGGTGCGCAACCTCCCGGGCGTGAAGTTCGCGGCCAGCGGACGGATTACGGCCAGGGACGTCATCGACACGGCGACCGTCGTGGTCACCACGGCCGCGCTCGAGAAGCTGCAGGCCGCGCTCGGCGCGTAGGAGAACGACGATGAAGCTGACGGAAGTGATTCGGCGGCCGCTCGTCACGGAGAAGACCACCGTGATGCGCGAAGACGGCCGGACGCTGGTGTTCGAGGTCGCGCGCGACGCCAACAAGCTCGACGTCAAGCGCGCCGTGGAGAAGCTGCTCGGGCCCAAGGTGGCCTCGGTGCGGACGGCGCTGGCGCACGGCAAGGAGAAGCGTCAGGGCCGGTACGCCGGCCGCCGTCCCGACTGGAAGAAGGCCTACGTCGTGCTGCGGAAGGGCGAGAAGCTTCCGGAGTTCGTCGAGAACGCCTAGGGCACGACTGCCAGGAACCCAAGAGAACAGGGCCATGCCGATTCGCAAGTACAAGCCCACGTCGCCGGGCCGCCGTTTCCAGACGGTCCAGATCTTCGACGAGATCACCACCGACGCGCCGTATCGACCGCTGACCGAGTCGCTCAAGCGCTCGGGCGGCCGGAACAATACCGGCGAGCTGACCAGCTGGTGGCGCGGCGGCGGACACAAGCGCCTCTATCGCGTCATCGACTTCAAGCGCGACAAGAAGAACATCCCCGCGAAGGTCTCGACCATCGAGTACGACCCGAACCGGTCGGCTCGCATCGCCCTCGTCACCTACGCCGACGGCGAGAAGCGCTACGTGCTGCAGCCGCTCGGGCTGAAGGTCGGCGACACGATCGTCGCCAGCGACACGGCCGACATCCTGCCGGGCAACGCCCTGCCGCTGTCGGCGATTCCGCAGGGCACGCTGGTCCACAACGTGGAACTGAAGCCCGGCCGCGGAGGGCAGCTCGCGCGCAGCGCCGGATCGGCGGTCCAGGTCGTCGCCAAGGAAGGCGAGTACGTCTCCGTCAAGATGCCATCCGGCGAGATCCGCAAGATCCTGCAGCACTGCATCGCCACGGTGGGCCAGGTCGGCAACCTCGACCACGAGAACGTCTCGATCGGCAAGGCCGGCCGCAGCCGGTGGCTCGGCAAGAAGCCGCACGTGCGCGGCGTCGCCATGAACCCGGTGGACCACCCGCTGGGCGGCGGCGAGGGCCGGACGTCGGGCGGCCGCCACCCTGTGACGCCGTGGGGCGTGCCGACGAAGGGCTACAAGACGCGGTCGAACAAGAAGCTGAGCAA
The DNA here is from genome assembly GCA_041394705.1 of Vicinamibacterales bacterium. Taxonomy (GTDB): domain Bacteria; phylum Acidobacteriota; class Vicinamibacteria; order Vicinamibacterales; family UBA2999; genus CADEFD01. The sequence goes on along the minus strand of JAWKHS010000010.1, from coordinate 87,096 downwards.
CCAGTTCATCGTCCAGCGGCGGAAGAAATAGGACGGGACTCGGGTCCCGGGGCTCGGGTCCCGGGAGAGAACGCAGAGAACGTTATGAGCAGATCGCTGAAAAAGGGACCGTTCATCGACACCCACCTCCTCGAGAAGGTCGAGGCGATGAACCGCGCGAACGAGAAGAAGGTGGTCAAGACCTGGTCGCGGCGCTCGACCGTCCTGCCGGAGATGGTCGGTCACACGCTCGCGGTCCACAACGGCCGCAAGTTCGTGCCCGTCTACATCACCGAGAACATGGTCGGGCACAAGCTCGGAGAGTTCTCGCCGACCCGCCAGTTCAAGGGACACGCGGCGAAGGCCGACAAGACCGCGGCCTCGGCCCCGGGAGGAAAGGCCTGATATGGTCCGGGCTCAGGCAACGGCGAAATACGTGCGCACGTCGGCGCAGAAGGCCGGCCTCGTGTGCGACCTCATTCGAGGCAAGGACGTCAACCGCGCGCTGTCCACGCTGATGTTCGCGCGGAAGACCGTGGCCAAGGACCTGGCGAAGGTCCTGCGGTCCGCGGTGGCGAACGCGCGCCAGGCGGAGGGCTTCGGCGGCGACGTCGAGCGCCTGTTCGTGTCGGCCTGCTTCGCGAACCAGGGGCCGTCGCAGAAGCGCGTCAGGCCTGCCCCGATGGGCCGGGCCTTTCGGATCGTGAAGCGCACCACGCACCTCACCGTCGAAGTGACGGAGCGCCCGCAGCGCATCGCACCGGTGGGTGAGGCGGACAAGGCGACCGCGGCCCGTCGGGCACGCGTCAAGAAGGCCGCGGCGGCCGAGTAGCACAGGAGAGCGCACGGTGGGTCAGAAAGTTCACCCCTACGGGTTCCGCATCGGGTTCAACAAGACGTGGAAGTCGCGCTGGTTCGCGGGCAAGGAGTACGCGGACCTGCTCCACGAGGATCTGGCCCTGAAGTCGGACCTCAAGAAGCGCTTCCAGCACGCGGGCGTCGCCAAGATCGAGGTGGAGCGCGCCGCGAACAAGCTGAAGATCGACGTGCACACGTCGCGGCCGGGCATCATCATCGGCCGCAAGGGCACCGAGGTCGACAAGCTCAAGCAGGAGATCCAGAAGCGCACGAAGCGTGAGGTCTTCGTGAACATCCAGGAGATCCAGAAGCCCGAGCTCGACGCCCAGCTGGTGGCCGAGTCGGTGGCGATGCAGCTCGAGAAGCGCGTCGCGTTCCGGCGCGCCATGCGAAAGGCGGTCGAGTCGGCGCTGCGCTTCGGCGCCCGCGGCATCAAGGTGCGGGTGTCAGGTCGCCTGAACGGCGCCGAGATCGCGCGCTCCGAGTGGTATCTGCATGGGCAGCTCCCGCTGCAGACGCTTCGGGCGGACGTCGACTTCGGCTTCGCCGAGGCGCACACCACCTACGGCCAGATCGGCGTCAAGGTCTGGATGTACAAGGGCGAGCGGCTGACCCCACGGGTGGGCCGCGACGAGGACTACCGCGACCGCCCGCGCCGGAGCGCCGGCGCCCGACCCTAGCGAGACACGACCATGTTGATGCCGAAGAAGGTCAAGTTCCGGAAGCAGCAGCGCGGCCGTATGACCGGCAAGGCGTGGCGCGGCTCCGACGTGTCGTTCGGAGACTACGGGCTGAAGGCCATGGAGCCCTGCTGGATGACCGACCGCCAGATCGAGGCCGCCCGCGTCGCCATGACGCGGTTCGTCAAGCGCGGCGGGAAGATCTGGGTGCGCGTGTTTCCGGACAAGCCCGTCACGAAGAAGCCGCTCGAAACCCGAATGGGCAAGGGCAAGGGCGCGCCCGAGGGTTGGGTGGCCGTGGTGCGGCCGGGCAAGATCCTGTTCGAGATGGAAGGTGTGACCGAGACCGAGGCGCGACGCGCGATGGAGCTCGCTGCGGCGAAGCTGCCGATCAAGACGCGCTTCTCGGTGCGGTTCGGTGAGGAGAAGCAGTGATGAAGGCACCCGAGCTGCGCGAGCTGGACGCCGAGGATCTCCGCGCGAAGGCAGCGGAGATCGAGGACGAGCTGTTCCGCATGCGCGTCAAGAAGGCGATGGGGCAGCTCGACAAGCCCGTGGCCCTGCGCGAGTCCCGCCGGAACCTGGCGCGGGTGAAGACGGTTCTCAGGGAGAAGGCGAAGTAGCCATGGCGTCGAAGACCGAGATGCAGGGAGTCGTGGTCAGCGACCGCATGCAGAAGAGCGTGGTCGTGGCCGTCAAGCGCCGGGTGCAGCACGGCGTCTACGGCAAGATCCAGAAGCGCACCACGAAGCTGATGGCCCACAACGAGGGCGACGACGCGAAGCTCGGTGACCTCGTCGCCGTCTCCGAGTCGAGGCCGACGAGCCGCCGCAAGCGGTGGACCGTGACGCGCGTCATCGAGCGCGCGCCCAAGGTCTAGAGCTGAGGAGGAGCCGCCATGATTCAGATGCGGACGATTCTCGACGTCGCGGACAACTCCGGCGCGAGGAAGCTCTCGGTGATCAACCCGATCGGCGGATCGACGGGCCGCTATGCGCGGCTCGGCGACATCGTGACGGCCTCGGTGAAGGAAGCCTCGCCCGAGTCCAACGTCAAGAAGGGCACCGTGGTGAAGGCCGTGATCGTGCGCGTGCGCAAGGAGCAGCGCCGCCGCGACGGCAGCTACATCCGCTTCGACCGCAACGCCGCCGTGCTCGTCAACAACGAGGGCGAACCGGTGGGCACGCGCGTGTTCGGTCCGGTGGCGCGTGAGCTGCGCGAGCGCAAGTTCATGAAGATCATCTCCTTGGCGCCCGAAGTGCTGTAGGCAGGGCCCGGAGACCAGGGAAAAGCAATGCCTAAGGTGCGAATCAAGAAGGACGACACGGTGCTGGTGCGGGCCGGCAAGGACCGCGGGAAGCGCGGCCGTGTGCTGCAGGTGCTGCCCGACAAGGGACGCGTGGTCGTGGAGGGCGTGGGCATGGTGAAGCGCCACACGCGGCCGAACCCGCAGAAGAACATCAAGGGCGGGATTCTCGAGCGCGAGTCGGCGATCCACGTGTCGAACGTGATGCTCGTCGATCCGGAGTCGAGCCAGCCCGGGCGCGTGGGCATCCGGGTCGAGTCTGACGGCACCAAGGTGCGGGTGCGCCGCAAGCGGGTGGGGTAGGGCGACATGAGCAGCAAATCGAACCGGCTGCGGGAGCGGTACCAGGAAGTCGTGGTGCCCGCGCTGTCGAAGGAATTCGGATACGGCAACGTGATGGCCGTGCCCAAGATCGAGAAGGTCGTCGTGAACATGGGCCTCGGCGAGGCTACGCAGAACGCCAAGGTCGTGGATGTCGGCGCCGACGAGCTCGCGAAGATCACGGGTCAGAAGGCGACGGTCCGGCGCGCCAAGAAGTCGATCGCGCAGTTCAAGGTGCGCGCGGGGATGCCGATCGGCGTGACCGTCACGCTGCGCGGCGACCGGATGTACGACTTCCTGGACCGGCTGATCAGCATCTCGCTGCCGCGCGTGCGCGACTTCCGCGGCGTGTCGCCGCGCGGCTTCGACGGCCGCGGCAACTACACGCTGGGGCTGCGCGACCAGTTGATCTTCACCGAGATCGACTACCTCAAGGTGGACAAGGCGCGCGGCATGAACGTGTGCGTGGTCACCACCGCGAAAACCGATGAAGAGGCCCGGAAGCTGCTGCAGCTCATCGGCATCCCCTTCCGTACGAACTAGTTCGAGGACCGAGCATGGCGACGACAGCGAAGATGGCTCGTGAGAAGAAGGCCCTGAAGTTCAAGGTGCGTCACCGCAACCGGTGCCGGCGCTGCGGGCGACCGCGCGCCTACCTGCGGAAGTTCGCACTCTGCAGGCTGTGCTTCCGCGAACACGCGCTCACCGGCGACGTCGCCGGCGTCACCAAGAGCAGCTGGTAGGACCTGGCGGCTAGAGGCTAGCGGCTAGCGGCTAGAGGACGAGACATGACTGATCCGATTGCAGACATGCTGACCCGGGTTCGGAACGCGGTGGCCGCGAGGCACTCGCGCGTGGACATGCCGGCGTCGAAGCTGAAGACCGAGATCGCCCGGATCCTGCAGGACGAGGGGTACATCGCGGGGTACAAGGTCATCGAGGAGAAGGCAGCGCGGCCGGGCGCGGCGGCGCGGCCCGTCATCAGGCTGCTGCTCAAGTACGGCCCTGGTGGCGAGCGCGTCATCACGGGGATCGAGCGGGTGAGCCGGCCCGGACGGCGGGTCTACACCGGCGCCGAGGACATCAGCGCGGTGCTCGGCGGCCTGGGCGTGAGCATCCTGACGACCTCCCGCGGGGTGATGACCGGGCGCGCGGCGCAGAAGGCCGGCGTGGGCGGGGAAGTGCTGTGTAACGTCTGGTAACCGGGGCTCGGGACCCGGGGACCGGGTTTCGGGAAAGGCGTCGGCGCCCGTCGCGCCGACCTGAGTGGCTGGTTGATCCCGTGACCCGAGACCCGGGGCCCGGGACCCGAATGGGAAACTGAGATGTCGCGTATTGGAAAGAAGCCGATTCCGGTGCCGAAGGGCGTGACCGTCAAGGTGGACGCCACGGGGATCGACGTCAAGGGGCCGAAGGGCCAGATGCGCCAGGCGCTGCCACCGGGCGTCGTGCTGGCGCTGAACGACGGCGTCCTCGAGACGAAGCGGGAGCGGCCCGACGACAAGTCGCTGGCGAAGTTCCACGGTCTCGCGCGCAGCCTGGTCGCGAACGCGGTCACGGGCGTGGCCGAGGGCTGGAAGCGCGAGCTCGACATCGTCGGCGTCGGCTACCGTGCCGAGCTCAAGGGGAAGCAGGTGCACTTCGCGCTGGGATACTCGCACCCGATCGTGTTCGATATCCCCGCGGGCATCGATGTCGCCGTGGACAAGCAGACGCACATCACCGTGACGGGCGTGGACCGCCAGCTCGTTGGCCAGGTGGCCGCCAACATGCGCCGCCTGCGGAAGCCCGACCCGTACCAGCAGAAGGGCGTACGGTACACGGGCGAGGTGCTGAAGAAGAAGGCCGGGAAGACGGGGGCGTAACGGCAATGAAGATCACGACCAAGGACGATCGCCGCCGGCGAATCCAGTTCCGGATCCGGAAGCGCGTGCGCGGCACTGCCGAGCGGCCGCGCCTCAGCGTGTTCCGGAGCGTCTCGCACATCTACGTGCAGGTCATCGACGACCAGGCGGGCCGTACGGTCGCGGCGGCCTCCAGCGTCGAACCGGCGATGAAGGCGAAGCTGACCGACGGCGCCAGGCCGGGCAACGGCAAGGGCGCGGGCATGGTCGGCGAGGCCATCGCCGAGCGCCTCAAGTCCCAGGGCATCACGCAGGTGGTGTTCGACCGGAACGGGTTCCTCTACCACGGCCGGGTGAAGGAAGTGGCGGAAGCGGCCCGCAAAGCCGGGCTCGAGTTCTAGGCGAATCGGAAGGCGATGATGCGGACACGCGAACGAATCGATGCGGGCCAGCTCGACATCAAGGACACGGTCGTGGCAATCAACCGTGTGACCAAGGTGGTCAAGGGCGGCAAGAACCTGAGCTTCAGCGCCCTGGTGGTGGTGGGCGACGGCCACGGGGTGGTGGGCTTCGGGATCGGCAAGGCGAAGGAAGTGCCGTCAGCCATCAAGAAGGGCATCGAGGCCGCCAAGAAGAACCTGATCCGCGTGCCCCTCAAGGGCACGTCGATTCCGCACCCGGCGCTCGGCCGCTACGGCGCGGGGCGCGTGCTCCTGAAGCCGGCTCCCGAGGGCACGGGCATCATCGCCGGCGGCGGCGTCCGCGCGGTCGTGGAGTCCGCGGGCATCCACAACGTCCTAACGAAGTCGCTCGGGACGGCGAATCCGCACAACGTGGTCCGGGCGACGTTCACGGCACTCGCGATGCTGAAGGACCCGACGCACGTGGCAAGGCTGCGCGGCAAGGATCTCGAGGAGGTGGCCGGCGCGTCGGCGTAGCGCGCGGCTGAGGACATATGGCGAAGCAAGAGAAGACAGTGAAGGTCACGCTCGTGCGCAGCCCGATCGGCTTCGACAAGACCCAGGCGAAGACGGTCGAGGGCATGGGCCTGCGGCGGATCCGCCACACCGTGACGCTGATCGACACCCCCGCCACGCGCGGGATGATTCACAAAGTCCGTCACCTCGTGACGGTCGCCGAGTAACACCATGCCGACGAATCTCAGCAACCTCAAGCCCGCCGCCGGGTCCAAGTTCACCCGCAAGCGCGTGGGCCGGGGCCCGGGCTCGGGCAGCGGCAAGACGGCCGCCCGGGGCTACAAGGGCGCCAAGTCGCGGTCGGGCTTCAAGTTCAAGCGCGGGTTCGAGGGCGGGCAGATGCCGCTCCACCGCCGGATCCCGAAGCGCGGGTTCCACAACCCGTTCCGCGTGGAGTACGCCGTCATCAACCTCGACGATCTGGGCCGCCGTTTCGACGACGGCGCCGTCGTCACGCCGGACGCGCTCCGCGCGTCTGGACTGCTCTCGGACCGCAAGGCCCTCGTCAAGGTGCTGGCCCGCGGCGAGGTGGGCAAGAAGCTCACCGTCCAGGCGCACAAGTTCAGCGGGAAGGCCGCCGAGAAGATCGCGGCGGCCGGCGGGACCGCGGAAGTCATCGGCGCCGCGGCATCCTGATCCGGAGCCGCCACGCCCCAGGGCCCACGACATGCTCGACGCGTTCAAGAACCTCTTCGCAGTCGCCGACCTCAGGAACCGCGTGCTCTTCACGCTCGCGATGCTGGGGGTCTACCGTGTCGGCAGCCACATCCCGACGCCCGGCGTGAACACCGCCGCCCTGGCGCTGCTCGCCGAACAGGCTCGCGGCACGATGTTCGGCTTCTATGACATGTTCTCGGGTGGCAACCTGTCGCAGGTCACGATCTTCGCGCTCGGCGTCATGCCGTACATCAGCGCCTCGATCATCCTGCAGCTGCTCACGGTGGTCTGGCCCTACCTGGAGCGCCTGTCCAAGGAAGGCGAACTGGGGCGGCGCAAGATCACCCAGTACACCCGCTACTTGACGGTCGTGCTGTCGCTCGCGCAGTCGATGGCCATCGCGGTGTACCTGGAGCAGCAGACGAACATCGCCGGCGGCCTGCCGCTGGTGTACGAGCCCGGCTGGGGCTTCCGTCTGATGTGCGTGCTCACGCTCACGACGGGGACCATGTTCGTCATGTGGCTCGGCGAGCAGATCACGGAACGGGGTATCGGCAACGGCATGTCGCTGCTGATCTTCGCGGGCATCGTCGTGAACTTCCCGCGGGCGGTCACGCTCACGTTCGACCAGCTCCGCACGGGTCAGATCGGACTGATCCGGCTCCTCATCCTGGTCGTCCTCATGATCGCGGTGGTGGCGGCCATCGTATTCGTGGAGCGGGGCCAGCGTCGCATCGTCGTGCAGTACGCCAAGCGGGTCGTGGGCCGGCGGCAGTTCGCGGGCACCAGCACGCACATTCCGCTGAAGGTGAACACCGGCGGCGTCATTCCCGTGATCTTCGCCAGTTCGTTGCTGGCCTTCCCGGCGACGCTCCAGGGCTTCTTCCCGGCGGGCGGCTGGGGAGACGCGGCCGTTCGGCAGGTGGCGTACGGCATGCCGCTGTACAACCTGATGTTCGTCGTCCTGATCATGTTCTTCGCCTATTTCTACACGGCGATCATCTTCAACCCCGACGACGTGTCGGAGAACATGCGGAAGTACGGTGGCTTCATCCCCGGCATCCGACCGGGCAAGCGGACCGCCGAGCACATCGACACGATCCTCACCCGCATCACGCTGGCCGGCGCGGTCTACCTCTGCGTCGTCGCCCTGCTGCCCGAGCTGATGATCACGGGCTTCCGCGTGGCGCCGATACCCTTCGTGGGCGAATGGCTCGACACGAACCTGCCGCAGTGGTTCACCCAGGGCCTGGGCGTGAGCTTCCTCTTCGGCGGCACGTCCCTGCTCATCGTGGTGGGCGTGGCGATGGACACGGTGAGCCAGCTGGAGTCGCAGCTCATCATGCGGCACTATGACGGGTTCATGAAGAAGTCCCGCATCCGGGGACGCCGCGACTGACCATGGCGATGCGGCTGCTGATGCTCGGGCCACCGGGAGCGGGGAAGGGGACGCAGGCCTCTCGACTCGCGCGGGACCACGGCGTCCCGAAGATTTCCACGGGCGACATGCTGCGCGACGCCGTGGCGTCCGGGACCGCGCTTGGCCTCGAGGTGAAGGAAACGGTGGCGCGGGGCGAACTGGTCGGCGACGAGGTCATCGTGGCCCTGGTGGAGCGCCGTCTCGCCGAGGAGGACGCGAAGAACGGGTTCGTCCTCGACGGCTTTCCCCGGACGGTCGCCCAGGCCAAGGCCCTCGACACCCTCTTGAATGGCGCGCCGCTGGCCGTCGTCGAGATCCGGGTGCCGGACGAGGAACTGGTGCGCCGCGTGCGCGGCCGTCGGATCTGCGAACGCTGCGGGACGACGGTGTCCGCCTTCGACGGCGAACCGTCTGAGGCTGTCGCCTGCAAGGCGTGCGGCGGCCGGCTGGTGCAGCGGTCGGACGACAGCGAGGGCGTCGTCCGGGATCGGCTGCGGATTTACTGGCGTGAGACCCAGCCGATGATCGGGTACTACGAGAGCCGGCCGACGTTTCGGAGGATCGACGGGGCGAAGGCGCCCCTGGACGTGTACGAGTCGATCGCGGCGGCGGTGGCGTCGGTGGTCGAGACGCGGTAGGCGACGAGAGATGATCACCTGTCGATCGGCGGCGGAGCTGGAGCGGCTGGCGCGCGTGAACGCGCTCGTGGCGCGCGTGCTGGCGGAGCTGTCGGGGATGATTGCCGTGGGCATGACCACGGCCGAGCTCGATGCCGTCGCCGAACGGCGCCTGCGGGACGCGGGCGCCGAGCCGGCGTTCAAGGGCTACCATGGGTATCCGGCCACGATCTGCGCGTCGGTGAACGAGCAGGTCGTCCACGGCATTCCGTCGCCTCGGAAGCTGAAGGCCGGCGACATCGTGTCCGTGGACCTCGGTGCCAAGATGGACGGCTTCTACGGCGACAGCGCCGTGACCGTGCCCGTTGGCGCCGTCTCCCCGGAGGCGGAGGCGCTGCTGGAGGTGACGCGGCAGTCGCTGAATGAGGCGCTCGCCGTGGTGAAGCCAGGCACGCGCCTGTCGGACATCGGGGCAGCGGTGCAGCGCCACGTGGAGGCGCACGGCTTCTCGGTGGTCCGCGAGTTCGTGGGTCACGGCATCGGACAGACGCTGCACGAGGAGCCGCAGATCCCGAACTACGGCCCTGCGGGCCGCGGGCCGCGCCTGGCCGAGGGCATGGTCCTGGCGATCGAGCCGATGGTGAACATGGGCGCGGCGGGCGTCAAGGTGCTGAGCGATGGGTGGACGGCCGTCACGAAGGACGGCAGCCTCTCCGCGCACTTCGAGCACACGGTGGCCGTGACGGCCGACGGGTGCCGAGTGCTCACCAAGGCGGACGCCGCGGCCAACGCGGCGGCCTAGGGGCGGCGATGACCGGCGGGACGTCGGCATCGACGCTGGAAGTGGAGGGCGAGGTTCGGGAACTGCTCCCGAGCGCGCTCGTGAGGGTGAGCGTGGACGGACGGCACGACGTGGTGGCGCACCTGGCGGGATCGCCGGCGCGGAACTTCGTGAGGGTCGTGGTCGGAGACCGAGTGAGAGTGGCGTTGTCGCCCGGCGATCGGACGCGCGGGCGGATCGTCGAGAAACTGTAGGGCCGAGCGATGAAAGTGCGAGCGTCAGTGAAGAAGATCTGTGACAAGTGCAAGATCGTACGGCGGCGCGGCGTCGTTCGCGTGATCTGCACGAACTCGAAGCACAAGCAGCGGCAGGGATAGGTCTAGCGGCTAGGAGCTAGCGGCTAGCGGCTAGGGAGACACAGCATGGCGCGTATTGCAGGCGTCGATCTTCCCCGCACCAAGCGGGTCGAGATCGGATTGACGTACATCTTCGGCATCGGGCGGCACCGCTCCGGCCGGATTCTCGAGGCCGCGGGGGTCAGCGGCGACGTCCGGGTGAAGGACCTCACCGACGACGACGTCCGCAAGATCAGCCGCGTCATCGAGGAACAGGGCGGCGTCGAGGGCGACCTCCGGAAGGAGATCTCGCTGAACATCAAGCGCCTGATGGAGATCGGCAGCTACCGCGGGATGCGCCACCGCCGCGCGCTGCCCGTGCGCGGACAGCGCACGCGTACGAATGCCCGCACGCGCAAGGGCCCGCGCAAGGGCGCGGTCGCCAAGAAGAAGACGGTGTAACCCATGGCCAAGACCGACGGCAAAGAGTCCGCAGGCAAGAAGAAGACGTTCAAGAAGCGCGGCGAGAAGCGCGTGGTGCACCACGGCTTCGCCCACATCCAGGCGTCGTTCAACAACACGCTGATCACGATCACCGATACCGAGGGCAACGTGGTGTCGTGGTCCAGCGCCGGGGCCATCGGCTTCAAGGGTTCGCGCAAGGGCACGCCGTTCGCCGCGACCCAGGCCGCGCTGACCGCCGGCAACGTCGCCAAGACGTTCGGCATGCGGTCCTGTGAGGTCCTGGTCAAGGGTCCGGGCTCCGGCCGAGAGTCGGCGGTCCGTGCGCTGCAGAACGCTGGGATCGAGGTGAAGTCCATTCGCGACGTCACGCCGATTCCCCACAACGGCTGCCGGCCGCCCAAGCGGCGCCGGGTCTAGGCCGCAAGCACTTCAGACGGAGAAGGACGTTACATGGCTCGATACACCGGTCCGGTCTGCCGCCTCTGCCGACGGGAAGGCATGAAGCTCTTCCTGAAGGGCGAGCGGTGCTACACGGAGAAGTGCGCGATCGAGAAGCGCAACATGCCGCCCGGGCAGCACGGCCGGCGTCGTGCCTCGAAGCTCGCCGGCTACGGCGTGCAGCTGCGCGAGAAGCAGAAGGTCAAGCGCGTGTACGGCGTGCTGGAGGACCAGTTCCGCCGCTACTTCGAGATGGCGGATCGCCAGCGGGGCATCACCGGCGAGACGCTGCTCCAGCTCCTGGAGCGCCGCCTGGACAACGCCGTCTACCGCATGGGCTTCGCGACGTCGCGGGCCCAGGCCCGGCAGCTCGTGCGCCACGGTCACTTCCTGGTCAACGGCAAGAAGGTGGACATCCCCTCCTACTCGCTCAAGGCCGGCGACTCGGTCTCGGTGCGGCAGTCGAGCCGGGAGAACCCCGCCATCCTGCACGCGGTGGACGAGGTGAAGGGACGCGGCATCCCGGAGTGGCTCACGCTCGAGGGCGAGCTCGGGGCGAAGGTGCTCTCGATGCCCACACGCGAGCAGATCAACCTGCCGGTGCAGGAACAGCTCATCGTCGAGCTGTACTCGAAGTAGCAGACGACGCTCGTCGGGTCGCGGGGCCGTGGTCCCGGGACCCGGCGGCTGGTGCCGGTCGCACGCGCGTGGCGCGTCGGCTGGAACGCCACCCGACGGCCCGCAGCTCGACGGACCTGCAGCGGGAGGCCGGCGGGTCACACACGCAGGTCCGGAGGCCGGGTTGCCGGCCCGTTGGCGAGAGGACGAATCGACATGCTCTGGAAAGGTTTTCAGCGCCCCAAGCGGCTCGAGTTCGAGCGTGACACGCTCACGGATCGGTACGGCCGCTTTTCGGCTCAGCCGTTCGAGCGCGGCTTCGGCACGACGGTCGGCAACGCCATGCGGCGGGTGCTCCTGTCGTCCATCGAAGGCGCGGCCGTGACGGCCGTCAAGATCGACGGCGTGCTGCACGAGTTCTCGCCCATCAAGGGCGTGGTCGAGGATGCCACTGACATCATCCTCAACCTCAAGCAGATCCCGCTCAAGTGCCACACCGAGGCGCCGAAGACGCTGTCGCTCCGGGTCAACAAGCCCGGCAAGGTGCGGGCGGCCGACATCGAGGCCGACCAGGACATCGAGATCCTCGAGCCCGACGCGCACATCGCCACCATCTCCGAGGGCGGCAAGCTCCACATGGAGCTCCGAATCAAGCGAGGCCGCGGCTACGTGGCGGCGGACAAGAACTTCGACGAGGACCTGGGAATCGGCTGGATTCCGGTGGACTCGGTGCATTCGCCCGTCAAGAAGGTGAACTACCTGGTGGAAGCGGCGCGCCTCGGCCAGACCACGGACTACGACAAGCTGACGCTCGACGTGTGGACCAACGGGTCGGTCACGCCGCGCGATGCGGTGTCGCTGTCGGCGAAGCTGATTCGCGACCATCTGAGCATCTTCATCAACCTCGACGACGAGGACGAGCCGGCCGTGGACGGCGGTGGCGAGGGCGCGCGGGCCGGTGGGTCCAACGAGCACCTCGACAAGAGCGTCGAGGAGCTGGAGCTGTCGGTGCGGTCCTACAACTGCCTGAAGAACGCGAACATCCGGACGATTCGCGAGCTGGTGCAGAAGACCGAAGGCGACATGCTGAAGACGAAGAACTTCGGCCGCAAGTCGCTCAACGAGATCAAGGAGATCCTGCAGTCCATGGGGCTGGGCCTCGGGATGCGCCTGGACCAGGCGCAGGACTGACACTAGCGGCTGGGACTAGCGGCTAGCGGCTAGAGGACATGTCATGAGACACCGAGTTGGACATCGCAAGCTGGGACGCCTGACGGATCATCGCCTGTCGATGCTCCGGAACCAGGCCGAGGCGCTGCTCACGCACGAGCACATCACGACGACGTTGCCACGGGCGAAGGAGCTCCGGCCGTTCGTGGAGAAGATCATCACCGTCGCCAAACGCGGCGTCCGGGCGGCCGAACCGAAGGGCAAGACGCTGGCGGCGAAGCGGCTGGTGGCCCGCGACATCCAGAACGACGATGTCGTGACGAAGCTGTTCGGGGAGCTGGCGCCACGTTTCATGGAGCGGCCCGGCGGCTACACCCGGATTCTTAAGCTGGGCTTCCGACGGGGCGACGGCGCCGAGACGGCCATGGTCGAGCTCGTGGGATCGGAGTTCGATCCGAAGAAGGCGGCGGCCGAAAAGGCGGCACAGGCGGAGTCGGCCGAGGAGCCGAAGTCGAAGAAGAGCGTCGGCGAGCGACTGCGGGCGGCGGCGTCCCGGATCCGCGGCGAGAAGAAGGACAAGAAGAGCGAGGCGGGGAAGGCGTCGAAGCCGGCCCGTGGCGCCCAGAAGAAGTCGACGACCCCCAGGAAGGCCGGCGGCTCCTAGCCGCCGACGACGGCACTCGGCATCCGGCGCGGCCCGGCCACCCAGGTGGCCGGGCCGTGCTGCGTACGGGCCCCTGCGCCCTCAGTCGGCGTCGCCGTGCTGGTGCGCCGCCTTGTAGGCCGAGACGATCTTCGTCTGCTCGTGCGCCGGGACGTTCTCGTAGTGCGAGTACTCCATGTGGTACGAGCCGCGGCCGCCGGTGACCGACGTGAGGTGCTGCTCGTAGGTGAGCATTTCGGACATCGGGACCTGCGCCTTGATCACGGTGTTCGCGCCTCGCGTGTCCATGCCGGCAATCCGTCCGCGGCGGCCATTGAGGTCGCCCATCAGGTCGCCGGCGAAGTCACTCGGCGCGTACACCTCCACCTGCATGATGGGTTCGAGGAGCGTCGGTTTCGCCCGGGCCATGCCGTCCTTGAACGCCAGGTGGCCGGCGGTCTTGAACGACAGCTCGTTCGAATCCACGTCGTGGTACGACCCGTCGTAGAGCACGGCCTTGAAATCCACCATCGGGTAGCCCGCGAGGAACCCGCGGACGCGGGACTCTTCCAGCCCCTTCTCCACGGCGGGAATGAACTGCCGCGGAATCGAGCCGCCGAAGATTTCGTCCACGAACTCGAAGCCGCCGCCGCGGGGCAGGGGCTCGAAACGCACCTTGCAGTCGCCGAACTGCCCGTGGCCGCCCGTCTGTTTCTTGTGGCGGCCATGCGCCTCGACCGCCGCCGTGATCGTCTCCCGGTACGGAATGCGCGGCGGCTTGAGGTTCACCTCCACCCCGAAGCGCCGCTTCAGCTTGGCGACGGTCACCTCGATATGCAGCTGGCCCTGACCCGAGAGGAGCAACTCGTTGGTGTTCGAGTCGCGCGCGTAATGGATGCTGCCGTCCTCTTCCTCGAGGCGGTGCATGGCGGTGCTGATCTTGTCTTCGTCGCCTCTGCTCTTGGGCTCGATCGCGTACGACAGCACCGGCTCCGGCCACACGATCGGCGGGAACGTGATGTCCGCGCGGGCGTCGGCCAGCGTGTCGCCGGTCCGCGTTTCCTTCAGTTTGGCCACGGCGCCGATGTCGCCGGCCTTGATCTCGGGAACGGACACCGCCGTCTTGCCTTGCATGATCTGGAGGCTGCCGAGCCGCTCGTCGAGGTCCCGGCTGCGGTTCTTGACGGTCGAGTCCGAGGTGAGGGTCCCCTGGTAGACGCGGAACAGCGTGATCCGCCCCGCGAACTGGTCGGCCACCGTCTTCCATACGAAGGCCGCGGCCGGCGCCTGCTCGGACACCGGCCGTTCGGCGCGGGCGCCGGAGGCGTCCGTGGCCCTGAACGGGCGGTCCGCCGCGGCCGGCAGCCAGCTCAGCATCGCGTTCAGCACGGAGTCGATGCCGATGTTCTTGAGGGCCGCCGTGCAGACGAGGGGGAACAGGGTGCAGGCGGCCGTGGCGCGCTGCAGTCCGGTGATGAGGTCGTGATCGTCGAGGGTCCCCGCCTCGAAGTACTTCTCCATCAGCGACTCGTCGGCCTCGGCCACGGCCTCGATGAGCGCATTCCGTGCGGCCTCGGCGTCCGGGCGGAGGCTGTCGGGTACCGGCCCCTCGACCGCCGCGCCGCCGCCGGCGGGCGCGGTGAAGACCTTCATCCCGACCAGGTCCACGATGCCGGTGCAGGCATCGCCCTCGCCGAGCGGCAGGTGAATGGGGACGACGCCGCGGTGGCACGACCGGCGGATCGACTCGAGCGATCGCTCTAGCGACGCGCGGTCCCGGTCGAACCGGCTGAGCGCGACGAGGCGGGGCAGCTTCAGGTCGTCGGCGGCGGCCCAGGCCTTCTCCGTCTGGACGGCGGAGCCGGAGACGGCGTCGACGACCACGAGCGCGGCATCCGCGACGTTCATCGCCGCCCTGGCGTCCGCGAAGAAGTTGGCGACGCCCGGCGTGTCGAGGAAGTTGATCTTCGTCTTCCTCCACTCGGCATGGGCGAGTGACGTGCTCAGGGTGTGCTTGCGGGCGATCTCCTCGGGGTCGTAGTCGGTCACCGTCGTGCCGTCGTCGACGGTGCCGAGGCGGTTGACCGTGCCGGCGGAATAGAGCATCGCCGAGACGAGCTGTGTCTTGCCGCACCCTCCGTGTCCAACGACGGCGACATTTCGGATACTGGCGGCATCGTAGACCTTCATAGGCCGGACCCTCCGCGTGTCCACGACGCCACGGAGTCGGACCCGTCCTGGTGACGAACGGCGATCGATCCCGGGCGCCTTTCTGCGTAGCCTATGCCTTCGCCGAGCGAAGTCAAGGCCGATGTGCCGGGCGGCGCGACGGCCGCGGGCTACTCGTACCGCAGGGCTTCGATGGGATCCAGCCGGGAGGCGCGCCACGCCGGCAGCATGCCGAAGAAGATTCCCACGCTGGCCGAGAAGCCGAGTCCGAGGGCGTAGGACCACCAGGGCATCGAGATCGGGAAGCCGGCGACGACGTTGACCAGCAGCCCGATGCCGCTGCCGATCAGGATGCCCAGCACGCCGCCGATGGTCGTGAGCACGACCGCCTCGATCAGGAACTGGAAGAGGATCTCGGCCCGCCGGGCACCGATGGCCTTGCGGACACCGATCTCGCGGGTCCGCTCGGTCACCGAGATGGTCATGATGGACATCACGCCGATGCCGCCCACCATGAGGGCGATCGACGAGATCACGACCAGCGACAGCAGCACCGCCTGCGAAATCTGCTCCCAGATCCTGAGGATGGCGTCCTGCGTGACGAGGTCGAAGTCGTTGGGCTTGTCCAGCGTCAGGTCGTGGCGGATGCGCATGATTGCCTCGACCTCTCGCATCGCGTCGTCGCGGGACGCCCACTCGTGGGGCACGACGGCGACCATGACGGGCGCTTCGCCGAACGGCCCGCTCCGGATGCGTTCCGACCCGAACTGCTTGCGCCACGTGGTGTAGGGCAGGATGGCGAAGTCGTCCTGCCCGCCCGGGCCGAAGCCGGGCCGCTTGTCGATGACGCCGATCACGGTGTACCGCGCGGCGCCGAGCCGGACCTGCTTGCCGACGGGGTCGATGCCGCTCTTGAGGAACAGCGCCTCGTAGGGGCCGTAGCCCAGCACGACGACGGCCCGCCCACGCTGCACCTCCTGCTCGGTCATGGTGCGCCCGAGCAGCATCTTGGCGAAGTTGACGTCCACGAACCGCTCGCTGACGCCCATGACCACCTGCGGCGCCGTCCGCTCGTTCTTGTAGAACACGCGCTCCATGGACGGCTGGCCCGGGCCGGCCCCGAGCCACGTGTCCACCTTGGCGACCGACGGCGCGAGCCGGCGGATCGCCTCGCCGTCCTCCACGGTGATGCTCGGACGTCGGAGGAGTTCCATGAACGACGCGCCCGACGAGAAGCTGACCGCGCCGAAGCGCTGCACGAAGATCGTCTTGGGCCCCAGCGCCATGATCGACGCCCGCAGGTCCTCGTCGAAGCCCCGGATGAGGGCGGTCATGCTGACGATCGACGTGATGCCGATGACGACGCCCAGGACCGTGAGCGCCGAGCGCATCTTGTTGGCCCACAGCGTGTCGAGGGCCATCTCCGCGGTCTCGCGGAGCAGTGACAGGCGCTTCCGGAGCCGTCCCGTCATTCGCGCCTCAGGGCCTCGATCGGCGCGAGGGCCGCCGCGCGCTGCGCCGGATACCAGCCGAAGAAGAGGCCGACGAGCGCCGTGACTCCCACACCGAGGAGGACCGACCAGGCCTCGATGGCGGCGGGGAGCGGTGTGAGCGCGGACAGGGCCTTGGCGAACGCCGTGCCGAGACCGACGCCGACGATGCCGCCGGTGACCGACAGCGTGACCGACTCGGTGAGCACCTGGGACATGATGTCCCGGCGCTTGGCGCCGAGCGCCTTGCGGAGCCCGATCTCGCGCGTCCGCTCCGAGACCACCATCAGCATGATGTTCATGATCACGATGCCGCCCACGAGCAGCGACAGTCCGACGACGCCGACGAGCACCACGGCGATGCCGTTGGTGGCCTGGTGGAAGATGTCCAGGAAGGAGTCGGAGGCCACCATCCCGAAGTTGTCGTCGTCGCCCGGCGCGAGGTGCCGCTCGACGCGAAGCGCGGCCCTGGCCTCGTCGCGGGCCACCGACACGAGGCTCGGATCCCGCGGCTTGACCGTGAGCGACAGGCTTTGCCTGGAGCCGAAGAGCTTCTGGTACTGGCCGAGCGGGATGACGACGAACTCGTCCTGCGAGTTGCCGAAGAAGGCGCCCTTCTTCGCGCTGACCCCGACGATCCGGAAGGGGACCCCGGCGATCTTGATGACCTTCTCGAGGGGGTTCTCAGGGCCGAACAGCCGATCGGCGATCTGCCAGCCGACCAGCGCCACCGGGCGGTCCCTGGCGACCTCGCTGGGGCTCATCATCCGGCCGCGCTCGGCGTCGAACGTCGAGAACTCCAGGTAGCTCTGGGTGACGCCCTGCACCTGCACGGACTCCAGTTCCGCGGCGCGGTAGGCGATCGTGGTGTTCTGCTGCGCCTGCGCCATCACCGCGGCGATGGTCGAGCCGAAGCGGCGGATGGCCTCGGCCTCCTCGAGCGTGATGCGGGGGTTGTTGCGCATCCGGTCGATCTCGTCCTGGTTGCGCGCGATGCCCGTGCGGCGGATCGTGAAGTAGTCCGCGCCGAGGTCCGAGACGATCGCGTCCGACACGGCGCCGTTCACGCCCTGGATGAGCGCGACGACCGCGATGATCGACGAGACGGCGACGATGTTGCCGAGCAGCGTCAGCAGCGACCGGAGCTTGTTGGCCCAGATCGACGAGAGCGCCAGCTTGACCGACTCCCAGACCTGCTGCATGCCGTGTCGTCCGGACGGGGCGAGGCTAGCCCGCGGGCGGCGCGCCCGGCGCCGGGTTCTCGCGCACCTCGTCGGCCTCGAACAGGTTGCGGACCCCCTCGAACGGGCCCGTGATCACGCGGTCCCCCTCGGACAGGCCCGAGAGGACCTCGAAGTACCGCTCGCCGGCGATGCCAATCTCGACCGGGACGAAGCGTGCCTTCCCGTCGCGGATGGCGAACACGCCCTCGACCTCCTTGCGGGTGTGGCCGACGGGCAGTTCCGTCTGGACTGGCGGCGTCGAGGCCGCGGCGGACCCGAAGGCGAAGCGCGAGGTGGGCGGCGGACGGAGCTTGGGCACGACCGTGCCCGTCTTGTCGTACTCGAGCTCGCGGACCGTCAGCGCTTGAATCGGCACGGCGACGGCATTCGGCCGCGCGTCGGTCGAAATCTCGGCCGTGCAGGTGAACCCCGGGCGGATGTCCGTCGAGGCCTCGTCCAGGGTGACCACGACCTTGAAGTTGGTCGCCGTCCGCTGCCCGGCCTGCTGGCCGGTGGCCTGGATGGGGCTGTTGCCGATCTCGGTGACGCGGCCGTTGAAGGTCTTTCCGTCGATCGCATCGATCGTGACGACCGCCTTCTGGCCGATCTCGACCTGCGGGATGTCCGTCTCGTCCACCTCGATCTCGGCCTCGATGACCGACATGTCGGCCACGGTCAGCAGGACCGTGCCGGCGTTGTTCATCGTGCCCATCACGACGTTCTCGCCCTCTTCGACGTTGCGGCGGGTCACGATGCCGTCGAAGGGCGAGACGAAGCGCGCCTGCGAGAGGTTGTAGCGGCTGTTGACCAGCCCGGCCTCCTGCTGGCGGACCTGTTCTTCCCGCGTGCGGATTTCCTGCGTCCGGGCGTTCAGGTCGCTCTCGCGCATCTTCACGTCGGCCTCGGCGCGCTCCAGGGTCTCGCGGGTCGTGAGGCCGCCCTGCCAGAGCTCCTGCTGCCGCTTGAGCGCCTGCTGCGCGACGTCGAGCGCGGCCTCGGCGCTCTGCACCTGCACGCGCGCCTGCTCGAGGCCCGTTCGGGCGCCTGCCAACGCCGCTTCGTCGCGGCGAACCACGCTCTCCGCCGCCACCGGATCGATCTGCAGCAGGAACTGGCCGGCCTTGACCCTGTCACCCTCGCGGACGCCGATGCTCGTCACGCGCCCAATCGACTGGGCGCTGATGTTCACCTGCCGTCGCGGGTCGATCTTGCCGGACGCCGAGACGATCGCTTCCAGGTCCCGGCGCCGGATGGTCTCGGCGGTCACGAGCGTTCCCTTCGGCTGCCTGGAGCGCACGTAGGCGCCCGCCCCGATGGCGGCCAGCACGAGTGCGCCGACGACCCATGGCCACTTCTTTCGGAACACGACTAGCTCCCTCCCGAGATGGCGACCGCCGCAGCCACCGCCGCGGCGAGGCCGGCATAGATGCCCAGTAGCGGCGCCACGTAGGCACGCGCCCGTTTGCCCGTCAGCGCGGCGCAGCCGGCGGCCAGCAGCAGCACCCACCAGACACCGAAGAGCTCGATGGCCCCGAGGAATCGGGCCGGCAGGGTCCCCTCGTCGAAGAACGGCAGCAGCGCAGCGAGGTTGAACGGGCTGGTCAGCGATTCCCGAACGGCGTGCAGGGGGGCGGCGGCCACTTGCTGGATGACGAGCGGGGTCGTGGCGTGGACGGCGACGCCGAGGCTGCCGGTGAAGCCCTGGACAGGCCTCAAGGCGAGCCACAGCCCCAGCGCGACGAGCAGGGTGGTGACAGGCGTCAGCAGCGCACGGCCGCCGCTCGTCAGGTAGATCCAATATGGCGGACGAGCCTGCCAGGCGGCATAAGCGGCGTCGGTCACGGTGCCGCCCGCGGCCTCGGAGGCCCTCACCCGCTCGTCGACGAGGGCCTGGTGGCCCACGGCGGACCCGAGCAGCGGAGCCGCAGCGGCGGCCCACAGCGCCAACAGCACCGCCCACGTCGTCAAGGTGTTGACGAGTGAGCCTTCCGCGGCGTGGCGCATGCCGACAGACGGGGCCATGCATACCTGGCGCAGCCGGACGGGAAGCGAACTGGCCGACGGGTTGCTACGCAGGAGCATCAGGTAGGAAGGGCGGTCGACGCCGACCGTTGCGAGTGTACTACGTCGAGGCCTGGGCGTTTGTTTCCCGAGCGGCCCACAAGTGACTGAGCGAGGCGGACTTCCACGACTGTCGCTCCGGAGGTCGACGCGACCGCTCACGCGGCGCCTCCCGGGGGGATCGGGTGTGACCCGATGACGAGATCGTGATCGACCATTCGTTCTTCGAACGTTTTCGCCGTCAGATGCCCATTCGGACTGGCGAGCCCACGGGAACGGCGCCCGAGCATCAGCGGCGTGTGCATACGGCTGCACGGCCGCGCGCGGCCGCCCGCCAACTGCCCGGGACGGCTCACCTGCAGAGACACCCCGGCACGACCGAAAAGGTAATGGGACGACGGGTCTGAGCGACCCGCCGCAGTGCTGGCGCCGAGGCGGACGACGACGACATGGCCGTACGGATCGGGGAACTGCTCCTCAAGGAGAAGCGGATCACCCCAGAACAACTCCAAGAAGCCCTGAGCTATCAGCGGCAGAATGGCGGCAAGCTCGGCGCCAATCTCGTGAAGCTCGGCTTCGTGAAGGACGAGGAGATCACGTCCCTCCTCTCGAAGCAGTACGGCGTGCCGTCGATCTCGCTGAACCAGTTCGAGATCGACCCCGCCGTCATCAAGCTGGTGCCGGCCGAGACAGCCCACAAGTACCAGATCATCCCCCTGAGCCGGGTCGGCGCGACGCTCACGATCGCGATGACGGACCCGACGAACGTCTTCGCGCTCGACGACCTCAAGTTCATGACGGGCTACAACGTCGAGCCCGTCGTGGCGTGGGAGACGGCCGTCGTCGACGCCATCCAGAAGTACTACGGGGCCCCCGGCGGCGCCGCCAAGAACGGCGCGAAAGCGATGGTCGAGGTCGCGCCGGGCGAAAGCGCCCTCGAAATCGCCGCCCGGGCGATGCAGGAGATGCCCCTCCTCGACGCCGACGAGGTCGAGGTCCTCGAGGAACTCGAGGAGATCAGCGCCGAGGCGCTGACCCGCCAGGGCGAAGAAGCTCCCGTCATCAAGCTGGTCAACGTCATCCTGATGTCGGCCATCTCGAAGGGCGCCAGCGACATCCACATCGAGCCCTACGAGAAGGAATACCGCGTCCGGTACCGCATCGACGGTCTGCTCTACAACGTGATGGCGCCGCCGCTGAAGATGCGCGACGCGATCACGTCGCGCATCAAGATCATGGCGAAGCTCGACATCGCCGAGAAGCGCCTCCCGCAGGACGGCCGCATCAAGATCCGCTTCGCCGACGCCGGCGTGCAGCGCGACATCGACTTCCGCGTCTCGTGCCTGCCGACGCTCTTCGGCGAGAAGATCGTCATGCGTCTGCTCGACCGCACGAAGCTGATGCTCGACATGACGAAGCTCGGCTTCGAGCCCGAGTCGCTCGCGAAGCTCGAGACGCAGATCGCCAAGCCCTGGGGCATGGTTCTGGTCACGGGCCCGACCGGCAGCGGCAAGACCAACACGCTGTACTCGTCGATCTCGCGGATCAACACGCCCGAGACGAACATCATGACCGCCGAGGACCCGGTCGAGTTCAACCTCGTCGGGGTCAATCAGGTGCAGGTCCGCGAGAGCATCGGGCTGAACTTCGCCGCGGCCCTCCGCAGTTTCCTCCGCCAGGACCCGAACATCATCCTCGTCGGCGAAATCCGCGACTTCGAGACGGCCGAGATCGCCGTCAAGGCGGCGCTCACCGGCCACCTGGTCCTGTCCACGCTGCACACCAACGACGCGCCGAGCACCATCAACCGCCTCATGAACATGGGCATCGAGCCCTTTCTGGTGGCCAGCTCGCTGAACCTCGTATGCGCGCAGCGCCTCGTGCGCCGCATCTGCACGGCCTGCAAGGTGGACGACCCGGTGCCCCCGCAGGCCCTCATCAACGTCGGCTTCGCGCCGGAGCTGGCCGAGACGGTCGTGCCCAAGAAGGGCAAGGGCTGCGAGAAGTGCAACCGGACCGGGTACAAGGGCCGCGTCGGTCTGTACGAGGTGATGGAGATCGGCGAGGAACTTCGCGAGCTCATCCTCGTCGGCGCCTCCGCGCTGGAACTGCGCCGGAAGGCGATCGAGGAAGGGATGATCACGTTGCGCGGCAGCGGCATCCGCAAGATCACCGAAGGCGTGACGACGATCGAGGAAGTGGTCAGGGAGACGGTCAAGTAGACGGGGCTCGGGGCTCGGGCCCCGGGTCTCGGAGCGACGCGCGCCGGCGTCATCGACAAGGGACACACGGTCCCGGGCCCCGAGCCCCAGGACCCGAAGAGTGCGGCCGGAGGCCGCGAACGCATATGGCGACGCTGCCGGAACTGCTGAAGACGACGGTCGAGCTGAACGGCTCCGACCTCCATCTGTCGATCCAGACGCCGCCCCAGGTGCGCGTACACGGAGAACTGCAGCGGCTCCCGCAGCCGGAGCTGACGCCCTCCGACACCAAGACCCTGGCCTACAGCGTCCTGACCGACGCCCAGAAGAAGCGGTTCGAAGAGTCGCAGGAACTGGACTTCTCGTTCGGCATCCGGGGGCTCGCGCGCTTCCGCTGCAACATGTTCAACC
The DNA here is from genome assembly GCA_041394705.1 of Vicinamibacterales bacterium. Taxonomy (GTDB): domain Bacteria; phylum Acidobacteriota; class Vicinamibacteria; order Vicinamibacterales; family UBA2999; genus CADEFD01. The sequence goes on along the minus strand of JAWKHS010000010.1, from coordinate 64,432 downwards.
AACGCGGCGCCGTCGGCGCCGTCTACCGGTTGATTCCCGAGCGCGTCCGGCAGTTCGACGAGCTGGGCCTGCCGCCGGTCATCGCAAAGCTCGCCGAGCGGCCGCGCGGACTGGTGCTGGTGACGGGACCGACCGGCAGCGGCAAGTCGACCACGCTGGCCGCCATGATCGACAAGATCAACACGGAGCGCAAGGGCCACATCCTCACCATCGAGGACCCGATCGAATACCTGCACCAGCACAAGGGGTGCCTGGTCAACCAGCGCGAGGTCCACAGCGACACGCAGAGCTTCAGCAACGCGCTCCGCGCGGCGCTGCGCGAGGACCCGGACATCGTGCTCGTCGGCGAAATGCGCGACCTCGAGACGGTCGAGTCGGCGCTCCGGATCGCCGAGACCGGCCACCTCACGTTCGCGACGCTCCACACGAACTCGGCGTCGTCCACGATCAACCGCATCATCGACGTGTTCCCGGCCCACCAGCAGGCGCAGGTGCGCGTCCAGCTCTCACTCGTGCTCGAGGGCATCGTCTGTCAGTCGCTGCTCCCCAAGCAGAACGGCCAGGGCCGCGTGGTGGCCCTGGAGATCCTGGTGCCCACGCCGGGCATCCGGAACCTGATCCGGGAGGACAAGGTCCACCAGATCTACTCCGCCATGCAGGCGGGGCAGGAGAAGCTCGGGATGCAGACGATGAACCAATCGCTCGTCACGCTGCATCAGCGGCGCCTGATCTCGATCGACACCGCGATGAACGCGTCGTCGATGCGCGACGAGCTCACCGATCTCATCAGCCGCGGCGTCGGAGTCGTCGCGGGCGCTGGACTCGGCCGGGTGGGGCGGCCGGGGGCCGTACGGTAGCCCAGGGGGCGGCCGGGCCATTAGGAGACGACGTACATGCCGACATACGCATTCTCAGGGCGCACGCGCGCGGGGCAGACCATCACCGGCGAGCGCGTGGGCGACACCGTCGAATCCGTCACCGCCGCCCTGCGGCGTGAGCAGATTCTCGTGACGAAGATCGCGGCCGTCGCGGCCAAGGCGGTGGCGGCGCCGAAGAAGGCCCGGGCCAAGGCCGTCAACGCCAAGAACCTCGCCGTGTTCACCCGGCAGTTCTCGGTCATGATCGACGCGGGCCTGCCGCTCGTCCAGTGTCTCGACATCCTGGGGAACCAGGAAGAGGACAAGAACTTCTCGGCGGTCATCCTGGCCACCCGCTCGGACGTGGAGGCCGGCGCCTCGCTGGCCGACGCGATGAAGCGCCACCCGAAGACGTTCGACCCGCTCTTCACGAACATGATCGCGGCCGGCGAGGCCGGCGGCATCCTCGACACGATTCTCAAGCGCCTGGCGACCTACATCGAGAAGGCGGTCAAGCTGAAGGGCCAGGTGAAGTCCGCCATGATCTACCCGGTCGCGATCATCGTCATCGCGGCGCTGGTGGTGACGGTCATCCTCTGGAAGGTCATCCCGACCTTCGCGACCCTGTTCGCGGGCCTCGGCGCCGAGCTGCCGTTCCTCACGCGCATGGTCATCGCGATGAGCAACGTGCTCGTCCAGTTCATGCCGATCTTCATCGTCGTGCTGATCGGGCTGGTCTTCGCGTTCCGGCAGTACTACTCCACGGAAGGCGGCCGCCGCGTCGTCGACGGCATCGTGCTGAAGCTGCCGGTGCTGGGTCCCATCATGCGGAAGATCGCCGTGGCGCGGTTCTGCCGCACCCTCTCCACGCTCATGACGTCGGGCGTCCCGATTCTGGACGGCCTCGAGATCACGGCGAAGACGGCCGGCAACGCCATCATCGAGGATGCCCTGTTCGAGACCCGGCGCAGCATCGAGCGCGGCGAGACGGTGGCCGGGCCGCTCAAGACCACCGGGGTGTTCCCGGGCATGGTCGTCCAGATGATCGGCGTCGGCGAGGCCACGGGCGCCCTGGACACGATGCTGGCGAAGATCGCCGAATTCTACGAGGAGGAAGTGGACACGGCCGTGGCCGGCCTGCTGACCCTGCTCGAGCCGGTCATGATCGCGTTCCTCGGCATCGTGGTGGGCGGCATCGTCATCGCGATGTACCTGCCGATCTTCGGCCTCATCAGCAAACTGACGTAGAGTTCTGGGCATGTCGGCGACGCTGAAGCCTCGCCTGTCGAGGCTCGTCGCGGTCCGTTTGTGGGCCGGCACGCTGCTGGCCCTCTTTGCCTTCGCCCTGACCGTCGTGGGGTCCGGCCTGTGGCCGATGTCCCGCGCGTCGGTGGCCCTGGCCGGGCTGTTCGGCGTCGCCCTGGTGGACCTGGCGACGCTGCGGTTCGCCGACCGCTTCGCGGCGACCGCGGACGCGCACTTCGCCCTCGACGCGGCGCTCATCAGCGCCTACGTCTACGCCACGGGCGGCGTGACCAGCGTGTTCACGCCGCTCTACGCCCTCCCGGTGGTCGCGGCCGCCGGCGTGCAGTACCGCCGGGGCAGCCTCCGCTTCGCCCTCGTCGCGACGCTGTGCCTGCTGGGCATCGTGGTCTGGCAGTACAACGGCTGGGGCGGCCCGGTCGACGGCCTCCCGCCGCCCGACGTCGCGATGCTGACGGTGGGCATCAACGTCTTTGCGTTCCTGACCGTCGCGGCCCTGGCCGGGCAGCTCGCCGAGAACCTCCGGTCGGCCGACGTCGCCGTCGAGGCCGCCTCGGAGAAGATCGCCGACCTCGAGGCGTTCAACCGGAACGTCATCGACCACCTCGCGGCCGGTCTGACCACGATGGACGCCTTCGGCCGGGTGATGACCTACAACCGGTCCGCCGCCGCCATCACGGGCTGGTCCGGGGACGTCACGGGGCGCCCGGTGACCGAGGTGCTGCAGCTGCCCGACGACTTCGCGACCGCCCTGGCCTCCGACCGGGAGCCCGGCCGCGCCCGCCGCGCGGACTTCGGCTTCCGCCGACCTGACGGCCGGACGATCGAGCTCGGCGTGAGCGCCGCGCCCCTGCCGCTCGGCGCCGGCCAGCGCGGCTTCATCTTCACCTTCCAGGACGTAACCGACATCAAGGGGCTGGAACGCACCGCGCAGCTGCGCCAGCGACTGGCGGCCATCGGCGAGATGGCGGCCGGCATCGCCCACGAGATCCGCAACCCCCTGGCGTCGATGTCGGGTGCGATGCAAGTGCTGCGCGGCGAGCTGCCGCTGTCGCCGGATCAGGCGAAGCTCATGGACATCGTGCTCCGGGAGTCAGACCGCCTGAACGCCACGATCCAGTCATTCCTCGCCTATGCCCGGCCGAGCCGGGCCGCCGTCGGCCGTATCGACGCGCGCCGCGCGGTGCAGGACGCGGCGGCACTCCTCAAGACGAGCCCGGACGCGTCGATCAACCACGACATCGCCGTCACGGTGCCGCCGACGCCGGTGTGGCTCGACTTCGACGAACACCAGCTTCGGCAGATCGTGTGGAACCTCGCGACGAATGGTCTCAAGGCCATGCCCAAGGGTGGCCGGCTGTCGCTGTTCGTCGACGAAGACGGCGAGGGCGTGGCCATCGGGGTCCGGGACGAGGGCACGGGCATCCCGGCCCGGGACATCGACCAGATCTTCCATCCGTTCCGCGGCTCGTTCGGCCGCGGCACGGGCCTGGGCCTGGCCATCGTCCACCGGATCGTCACCGACTACAATGGGCACATCGACGTGCGGTCGGACGTGGGTTCCGGCACGACGATCGTCGCGCGATTCCCCAGCAGCGCGCTGGCCCCCGCATCCGCCTAACGTCCATGACCACACTGACAGGAACCAAGCCCCGCATCCTGGTCGTCGACGACGAGCGCTCGCTCCGCGAGATGTTGTCGATCGTCCTGGGACGCGAAGGCTACGACGTCTCGACGGCCGAGGACGTCGGCACGGCGCTCGATCAGATCCGCAGCGGCCCGCCGCCGGATCTCCTCATCAGCGACCTCAGGATGCCGGACGGATCGGGCGTGGACGTGCTGCGGGCGCTGAAGGAACGCAGCCCCGGCGCCGTGGGCCTGCTGCTGACGGCGTTCGCCTCGGCCGACACCGCCGTGGAGGCCATGCGGCTCGGCGCCGTGGACTACCTGACCAAGCCGTTCGACGTCGCCGACCTGAAGCAGCGCGTGGCCCGCTACCTGGAGGCCAAGCGCCTGTCGGAGACGCAGGCGCCGCCGCCCGAGGGCCGCCGCGGCCAAGGCTTCGTGCTGGCGGGCCGCAGCCGCCAGATCCTGGACGTCATCAGCCTCGTGGCCCGCGTGGCACGGACCGACGCCAGCGTCCTCATCACGGGCGAGTCCGGCACCGGCAAGGAGTGGACGGCCCGCGAGATTCACCTGCAGTCGGCCCGCCAGTCGCAGCCGTTCGTGGCCGTGAACTGCGGCGCGTTCACCGAGTCGATCCTGGAGTCCGAGCTCTTCGGGCACATGAAGGGGGCGTTCACGGGGGCCGTGGACACGAAGAAGGGACTGCTCGAGGCCGCCGACCGGGGCACCCTGTTCCTCGACGAGGTGGGGGAGACCAGCCTGGGGATGCAGGTGAAGCTGCTGCGCGTGCTCCAGGAGCGGCGGTTCCGCCGCGTGGGCGGCACGCAGGAGCTCGAAGCCGACGTCCGGTTCATCGCCGCCACGAACCGCAACCTCGAGGAGATGGTGCGCAACGGCGGATTCCGGGAGGACTTCTTCTTCCGGATCAACGTCATCTCGGTCAGGCTGCCGGCGCTGCGCGAACGCGTGGACGACATCCCGATCCTGGCCGAGCAGTTCCTGCACCGCTTCTCCGATCGCATGGGCCGGCCCGTCCGGTCCATCAGCGCCGACACGATGCGGCTCCTGGCTGGCTACCGCTGGCCCGGGAACGTCCGGGAACTCGAGAACGTCATGGAGCGGGGGGTGGCTCTCGAGCAGTCGGCCGTCCTCACCCCGGACAGCCTGCCGCCGCACCTGGCCGAGCCGAGCCGCCCGGCCGTGCCGGCCATGGACGAGGCGATCCCCGAGACCTTCAACCTCGAGGAATACCTGCAGCAGATCGAGCGGCAGCACCTGGAACGCGCGCTCCGGCAGGCCAACGGCGTCCAGGTCAAGGCCGCCGACCTCCTCGGCATCACTTTCCGCCAATTTCGCTATTTGGCGAAGAAATACCAGCTGAAGGGCTGAGGGCCGACCTGCCGCGTGCTGTCAGTTCTGACGCCGCCGCTGACAGAGACCGTCAGAGCTATTGCCGCCCGGAGGCCAGACCGATAGGCCAGCTGGTGCGTCATCTTTCACAGGGCTAACCAATTAGGTGCGCGGATCGACGGGGTCCCAGCGGGTGGCACCGGGGTTGCACTAGGGGGAAGCGTCGACGCCGTCCCAAGGCGGCGGCATCGCAAGCACGAAGTCGAGCACCCGACACCGTTCGTTCGAGACCGAGGAGACCGGACATCATGCGTATTCGAGACACCAAGGGCTTCACCCTGATTGAGCTTCTGATCGTCGTCGCCATCATCGGCATCATCGCCGCCATCGCCATCCCCGGCCTGCTCAAGGCCCGCATGGCCGGCAACGAGGCGTCGGCCATCGGGTCGGTCCGCGCCGTCAACAGCGGCGAGGCGGCCTTCTCGGCGGCGGGCGCCGGCAGCCCCTACTCGATCACCCTCCAGCGCCTCTACTTCGGCTGCGACGGCGCGGCCGGCGGCGACCAGGGCTTCATCTCGGCCGACATCGGCGCCGACCCTTCGACCAAGAGCGGCTTCGTGGTGACGCTGGCTGACACGGGCGTGACCCCGGCGGCGCAGGGCACGGCGTGCGACGGCGCGGCGGGCACCAACGGCTACTACGTGACGGCGGCCCCGACGGGCGCGTCGAGCGGCAACCGCTCGTTCGCGAGCAACACCGTGGGCACCATCTACTACCTGCTCGGCACCGTGGCTCCGGCCGAGGGCGCTGGCAACCCGCTCCAGTAGTAACAGCCGAGCGGTTCGAGGTTCTTGCGGGCGCGGTCCTCCGGGGCCGCGCCCGCGTCCGTTTGGGGGGGCCTCGGCCCGGGCCGGACCCGGCTACAATGTCGCCATGCACCGCGACACGCCGTCGTCGCCGCCCGCCTGGGCGTTTCCGTGGATGGCCGGCGCCGCCCTGCTGGGCCTCGGCGCTTCGCTGACCGCGGCCTACGTCCACCACCGGCTCCTGACCGATCCGGCCTACGCCAGCTTCTGCGACGTCAACTCGACGTTCAACTGCACGAACGCCTATCTCAGCCAATACGGCTCGGTCGGCGGCGTGCCCACGGCGATGCTGGGCGTCATGTACTTCGGGGCCGTCCTGCTGGGACTCGCCTTGTGGCGACTCGCGCCGAAGGGCGCCGAGGGCGCCCCGGGCTTCGTGTTCGCCATGTCCCTCGTCGGGGTGCCGGTCGTGGCGTACCTGGCATACGCGTCGGTCGCGCTTGGAAGCCTCTGCCTCATCTGCCTGGTCACCTACGTGGCCGTCGCCGTCATGTTCGCCGTGTCCGCCCGCGCCGCGAGGTCCTCGATGTCCACGCTCTTCTCCCGTCTGTTGTCCGACCTGTCGGCGCTCGTCAAGCAGCCGTCGGCGCTCCTGGCCGCCGGGGCGTTCGCGGTCGCGTCGTTCTTCGCGGTCCAGTGGTTCCCGGCCACTGCCGTCGCGGCCGCGTCCGAGGACGGCGGCCAGGGCGGCGCGCCGAGCGCGCTCGCGGCGCTCGCCCCGGCGCAGTTGCAGGAACTCGAGCGGTTCCTGAACGCCCAGCAGCGCGTGCCGGTGATGGTCGCCTCGGAAGGGGCGGCCGTGGTGCTCGTGAAGTTCAACGACTACATGTGCCCGCCCTGCGGCCAGACCTTCGCGGAGTACAAGCCCGTGCTCGCGAAGTGGGCCAAGGAGTACCCGGGCAAGCTCAAGTTCGTCACCAAGGACTTTCCGCTGGACCCGGAGTGCAACAAGTACGCGCCGGGCGGTTCCCACATGGCCTCGTGCGAGGCCGCCGTGGCCGTCCGGCTGGCGCGTGAGCACGGCAAGGCCGCGCAGATGGAGGACTGGCTGTTCGCGAACCAGCCGACCCTCACCCCAGCCTCGGTGAAGGAAGCGGCACGGGTCATCGGCGAGGTGACCGACTTCGACGCCCGCTACCCCAAGACGCTCGAGCTGGTGCGGGGAGACATCGAGCAGGGGGCCCAGCTGACCGTCCAGGGGACCCCGACGTTCTTCATGAACGGCATCCGCCTGCCCGGTCTGCGCGGCGCCTTCCTCGACGCCGCCATCGCCCTCGAGATGAAGCGGGCCGGCGTCACCCTGCGCTAGGGCCCGGCCACCCGGGGGCCTGGCTCCTGGCCGGCGGCCGGGGCGGGCGCTGGAAATTTCGCGGAGCGACCGATATAGGGGTGGTCGCCGCCACCGCTATGCTCGCCATCGAGACCGAGAACCTGACCAAGGACTACCTGGTCGGCTTCTGGAAGAAGCGCCCCTACCGCGCCCTGGACCGCCTGGACCTGGCCGTCGAGCCCGGTGACGTCTTCGGGTTCCTCGGCCCGAACGGCGCGGGCAAGAGCACCACCATCAAGCTGCTGATGCAGCTCATCTATCCGACGTCCGGTTCGGCCCGCATCCTGGGCCGGCCCGTCGGCGACGTGGACGTCCGGCGCCGTATCGGATTCCTGGCCGAGAACCCGAGCTACTACGACTACCTCACCGCCGAGGAGCTGCTGACGTACTTCGCGGGTCTGTTCGACGTGCCCGCGGCCGACCGCGCCGCCCGGGTGTCGAAGGTCCTGGACGAAGTCGGCCTCGGCGCCGAGCGGCGGATGCGCCTCCGGTCCTACTCGAAGGGCATGGTGCAACGCGTGGGCATCGCGCAGGCCCTCATCAACGAGCCCGAGATCGTGTTCCTCGACGAACCGATGTCGGGGCTGGATCCGCTGGGGCGCCGGGACGTGCGGCAGATCATGCTGCGGCTGCGCGATCGAGGCTGCACGGTGTTCTTCAGCTCGCACATCCTGTCGGACGCCGAGGCGCTGTGCAACCGGATCGCCATCGTCGCCCAGGGCCGGCTCGCGGCGGCCGGGCAGATCAGCGACATCGTCGGCGTGGACGTCCTGGCGTGGGAGCTGGTCGCCGACCGGGTCTCCGCCGAGACGCTCGACGCGCTCCGTCCCCGGGCCCGGACGATCACGGCGCTCCACGACGGCCGCTACGCGATCGAGCTGCCGCCGGATGCGCCGGAGTCGGCGCTGCAACTCCTGTCGGGCGCCGGCGCCCGCGTGGTGTCGCTCAACCCGGTCCGCAAGACCCTCGAGGACTACTTCGTCCAGCAGGTGCAGAAGGCGACCGCGCGGGAGACCTCGCTGTGAGCCTCGGCGCGATCCGCAAGGTGGCCGTGGCCGTCTTCAAGGAGTCGGTCCGCGACCGGGTCCCGTACAGCCTGGTGCTGTTCTCGGTCGTCCTGATGGGGGCGTCGTTCCTCATGAGCCGTCTGACGGCCGGCCAGGACTTCAAGGTCGTGAAGGACCTGGGACTGGCCACGATGAACGCGATTGGCCTGCTCATCGCGATCTTCATCGGCACCGGACTCGTCGCGAAGGAGGTCGAGCGGAAGAGCATCTATGCCGTCCTGACCAAGCCGCTGTCGAGGTCGAGCTTCCTGCTGGGCAAGTACGCGGGCCTCGTGCTCACGCTCGCGGTGAACCTGGGCATGATGACGGCGGCCTTCTACGTGATGCTCCAGTACATGGAGTGGACCACGGACGACTGGATCAAGACGGGGTGGCGCGCCCCGGCCAATGACCCGCGCCTGCTGCTGGCGGTCGCGCTCATCGGCGTGCAGCTCATGCTGACGACGGCGGTGGCGCTGTTCTTCTCGACGTTCTCGAGCCCGCTCCTCACCATGCTGCTCACACTCGCCGTGTGGGTGGCCGGCCACTTCAGCGGCGACCTGCGGAACTTCCAGACGGCCGTCGACTCGCCGGCCGCCGCGGCCATCGCGCGCGGGCTGTACTATCTGCTGCCCAACCTCGATCCGCTCGACGTCAAGAACGAAGTCGTGCACGGGCTGGCCGTGTCCTGGCCGTCCATCGGGCTGGCCGTGGCCTCCATCGGCGCGTACATCTCGGTGCTCCTCGGGGCGTCGGTCCTGATCTTCGACAAGCGAGACTTCAAGTAACCGATGGCCACCACGTCCGCCCGCTCGCACGGCCTGGCCACCGGGGTGTTCGTCGCGGTGAGCATGGCCGCGGCCGTCGGCCTGCAGGCCGTCCGCGAGCGCGTGGCACCACCGCGTCCGATGGTCACGCAGACGCTGTGGCTCCAGTCGCCGGCCGCCGCGCGCCGGCTCATGTTGTCGTTCACCGACCTGGCCGCGGACCTCTATTGGATGCGCGCGGTCGTGCACTACGGCGGGGAGCGTCGTTCGAGCGCCGCGGAGGGCCGCTACGCGCTGCTGTACCCGCTGTTGGACATGGCGACCACGCTGGACCCCCACTTCGACGTCGCGGCCCGGCTCGGCGCGATCTTCCTGAGCGAGGGCTATCCAGGGGGCCCTGGACGGACGGACCAGGCGCTGGCGCTCCTCGAGAAGGGTCTCAGAAACGACCCCACGCGCTGGCAGTACCGCCACGACATGGGGTTCGTGAACTACTGGTGGATTCACGATTACGCGGAGGCGGCGCGCCAGTTCGAGCTGGCCAGCCAGATGCCGGGCGCGCCGGTCTGGCTGCGCACGATGGCGGCCGTCACCCTCGCGAAGGGCGGTGACCGCAACGGCGCCAGGACGCTCTGGAGCGAGTTGTACCGGACCGCGGATGTCGAGTGGCTGCGGCGGGCGGCCGAGAGCCATCTCCAGCAGCTGCAGGCGCTCGACGAACTGGACGTGTTGGCGGGCGCCGCCAGGCGCTATGCCCAGCGTACCGGGCGGCAGCCCGGATCCTGGCAGGACCTTATCGCCGCGGGCCTCCTGCCCGGCGTGCCGGTGGACCCGACGGGCCTGCCGTACGTGTTGCAGCCAGGTGTGGGATTCGGACTGGACGCGACGTCCACCTTGAACCCGCTCCCCACCTTCGAGGGCGCCCGATGACGCCCGCCATCGCCGTGGCGATCGTGGCCGGGCTGTTCGGCCTCGTCATCGGATCGTTCCTGAACGTCTGCATCTACCGCATGCCGCAGGGGCTGTCGGTGGTGTGGCCGGCCTCCCGGTGTGGCGGCTGCCAGCGAACCCTCCGGTGGTTCGAGAACATCCCGATCCTCAGCTGGGTGGTGCTCGGCGGCCGCTGCGCGCGTTGCAAGGCGCGGATCTCGATCCAGTATCCGATCGTCGAGGCCGTCACCGGCGTGCTCTTCGCGACCGTGGCGGCGGTGACGCCGCTCGAGCCCCTGCTGGTCGCGCGACTGGTGCTGGTCGCCGCGCTCGTCGTGCTCTTCGCCATCGACCTGGAGCACCAGATCCTGCCCAACGCCATCACCCTCCCGGGCATCGTGGTGGGGTTCGCCTTCGCGCTCGCCGGCCCGCCTGGCTGGCGGGCGTCACTCGCCGGCATCGTCCTCGGCGGCGGTGTGCTGTACGCCGTGGCCGGAGCCTACTACCTGGTGCGGAAGGAGGAGGGCCTCGGCATGGGCGACGTGAAGATGCTCGCCATGATCGGCGCTTTCCTGGGCTGGAAGGCGGTGCTCCTGACGCTGGTCCTGGCCTCGTTCTCGGGCGCCCTCATCGGCGTCGCCGTCATCCTCTTCCAGCGGGGCGACATGAAGTACGCGCTGCCGTTCGGCACGTTCCTGGCGCTGGGAGCGCTGGCAGCGATGCTGGTCGGGCAGCCGGTCATCGACTGGTACGCGAGCTTCTACTGATGCAGTTCACGCCCGCGGGGTACCTGCTGCTGGTGCTCACGGCGCTCGTCGGGTTCCTGGCGGGCGTGCTCGGCTTTGCGCTGCTTCGAATCGTCGCGAGCACCCGAAACTCGGGCCGGCGCCTTCGCGAGTCCAGCGCGGACACGGCCATCCTCTCGGCCGCTCTCGAAGAGGCCGTCGGGAAGCTGAAGCAGCAGGAACGGAGCACGCTGGCCCGCGCCGAGGCCAGCGAGCGGCTCAATGCGCAGATCGTGGAGGGCCTGACTTCGGGCCTCCTCGTCGCCGGCAGCGACGGCCGCGTGCGGCTGCTGAACCCGGCCGGGTACCGCATCCTGGGGATCGAGACCCGGCCAATGCCCGCCCCCATCGACGAGGTGCTGGGCACCGTGCCCGCGCTCGCGGCGCTGGTGCGCGAGACGGCAGTAGGGCGCCGGGCCGTGGCGCGACGTCACATCGCCACCGGTGACGGCCCCGGACGGCCGTCGCACCTTGGCGTCACGCTCTCGCCATGGACGGGCGGGCCCGGCGAGGCAGGCGTCATCTGCCTGTTCAGCGACCTGTCGCGCGTCGTGGCGCTCGAGGAACAGCTGCGACTGAAGGACGCGCTCGCGCGGCTGGGCGAGCTGACCGCGGGTCTGGCCCACGAGTTCCGGAACGGTCTGGCGACCATCCACGGGTACGCGCGGCTCATGGATCCGGCGGCCCTCCCGGCGCCCCACGACAAGTATGCCGAGGGCATCCGGTCGGAAGCCCAGGCCCTCGGCGACGTGGTCTCGAAGTTCCTGGACTTCGCCCGGCCCGAGCGGCTGACGCCGCAGCCCCTGGCCCTGGAACTGGTCGTCCGGCGAGCCGTCCACGACGCCGATCCGGAGGCCTCCGCGGTCACGGTGACTGGTGCCTTCGGGCACGTGGAGGGCGACGACGTGCTGCTGCGACAGGCGTTCTCGAACCTCATTCGCAACGGCCTCGACGCCTGTCAGCGGGGGACCCGGCCGCCCGAGGTCGTCGTGCGCGGCATGGTCGATCCGGCCGAGGGCGTCGTCACCGTGACGGTGTCCGACAACGGTCCCGGCCTGCCGGACGCGGGACGGGAACGCCTCTTCCAGCCCTTCTTCACGACGCGCGCGAATGGCACGGGCCTCGGACTGGCGCTCGTGCAGAAGTTCGTCGTGACGCACAACGGCCAGGTGCACGCGGCCAATCGCCCCGGTGGCGGTGCTGAGTTCAGCGTGCGCCTGCCGCTGAGGCCCGCCTCCGAATCCGACGTGCGGTAGTTGCGATCGCGCCGCCACTCCGAGGCGGCAGGAACTGCCACCCGCCGAGACGCGTACACGCCGCTGCGTCTCGAAGTCCGCCGAAATCGGCGCGGTCCACGCATTGGATCACGCATTGCTCTCCCAAGGGGCACGGCCGGCTGCTCGCCGGCCACGAGGAGGAGGGACGGCATGGCGGCCCGACAACGTGGATTCTCGGTGCTCGAAGCGATCATCGCGATGGCCATTGTCACGACAGGTGTCGTCAGCCTCGCGGGTCTCGCCCAGCAGGTCATCGACACCGTGGCCCGCTCGCGCCGGCATCTCGTCGCCACGGCGCTGGCGGACGCGCTGGTGGCGACACGCGCGGCGGGGCCGTTCGCATCGACGCCCACGGACTGCCTGCAACATGACGTGGCCGGCTGTCACGACACCGTGGATGACGCCGGACGGCCTACGGCGTCGCGCCCCTCGTTCGTGCGCCGGTGGCGCCTCGCCCCCGTATCTGGTGTCCCGCCCGGCACATGGGCGTTGAGCGTCTGTGTCGTGTCCATCCGCGACCGGCAGACCACGGGCGCCGCGCCCGGGACGTGCCTGGCGCGCATCCTGGCCGAGGTCGCGCCGTGACGCCCGCGAGGCGCGGGCTGCACGGCGGACGCATGGCGGAGTCGGCTGGTGTCACGCTGGTCGAGCTCCTCGTCGGCCTCGCCGTGCTGTCGCTGGTCTTCGGCGTGGTCGGCGTGGCGGGCATGACGGTCCTGGGCGCGCTGCATTCGGAGACCTCGTCGGCCGATCAGCAGCAGCGTGCGCGTGCAGGTGTCCACGCGCTCGTCGAGGACGTGCGCGAGGCGGGAAGCGGGTTCGTCGAGGAGACCGATACCGCTCCGGGGCAGGGGCTGCCCGCCATCTGGCCCGACGTGATCGCAGCCGGGCCCTGGGCGGCCCGCGCGCGGGCGCACACGATCACGGCCTGGCGGGCCCGGCGGGATGCGTCGCACGGCCGGCTGGCCGTGCCGGCGGCGGCGGGGGACACGCGGCTCCGGTTGCTGCGGCCGGCCTATTGCTCGGCGGTCTCGCCGGCCTGCGGCTTCGCGGCCGGCGACGACGTGCTGGTCTACGGGGACCACGGACGCTTCGGCGTCGCCCAGGTCCGCCAGGTGTTGGCACCGCTGGACATCGAGCTCACCGCGCCGCTCCCCGAGGCGTGGCCGGCCGGCACCGTCGTGGCAGCCGTGGTGGCCCACGGCTACGAACTTCGACCCGACGCGTCCACGGGCCTGCAGCAACTCGTCCGTCGCGTCGGGGCGGGCCCGGCCTCACCCGTGATCGACTTCGTGCTGGGGTTCGACGTGGAATGGTGGGCGGCCGGGACCCCCGCCATCTCGACCGCGCCCGATGGCACCGAGGATCACGCCACGGCGGGCCCTGCGCCGCCCGCGCCAGGCGCGCCCGGGGATGCGGCGTGGCCTGCCGGCGAGAACTGCGCCTTCGCCCGTCCGACCGGCGGCGCGGCCGCCTGGCGCGGGACACCGGGTGGCGCCGGGGCCGTGCCGGTCCCGTTGGTGCAGTTTGCCGATGGCCCCTGGTGTCCAGGCCCATCTGCGCCGTCCCGCTGGGACGCGGACCTGGCGACCGTGGTCGAGGCGCGCCTCTCGCTCACGGTGGCGGCCGCCGCGGCCGCGCTCCGTCCTGCGCCCGGCCTTGGGCTCACGCGGAGTCCGGGCACGAGGCCGGTGCCGGACCTCGTCGTGCGCACGGCCGTGCGGCCCGGCCGGCGAGGCGCTGGAGGGTGACATGCACGCACGCACGCGCGATCGCGATCGGGGCATTGGACTGCTGGTGGTGCTCGTGTGGCTGAGCCTCCTCGCCTCGGCGGCGCTCGGCGTGGCCCTGGCCACCTCGGCGGAAGCCCCGGCCAGCGGAGCCCTGCACGAGCGAGTCCGGTTGGGGCGCGGCGCGGAGTCGGCCGCGGCGCTGGCGCTGGCGTCGCTCGGTGCCGTCGTCGACTGGCGATTCGTGCCCACGGTGGGGGTGGCATCGCCGTTCGTCGACGGTCCTCCGGGCCTCCGGCCGCTTGGCGCCGCCACGCTCGACCTCCTCGCCGAGACCTCGCTGAGGACCTGCGGCCGCCCGGCCCCGTGCGACGACGTCTCGACGAGCGTGTCGAGCGTGCCGCGGCCGTGGGGCGTCCGCAACCCGCGCTGGCGTCTGGTCGTGCACGCGCCGCTCGCCGACGTGGACGCGACGGCCGGAGCGGCGTGCGCCTGCTACGTGGTCGCATGGGTCGCCGACGACCCGGCGGACGACGACGGCGACCCGCTGCTCGATGCCCCCTCCGGGCTGGCCGGCCACGGGGTCCTGCTCGTCCGCGGGGCGGCGTTCGGCGAAGGCGGGGGACTGGCCGAGGTGGAAGCCCTGGTGGCCAAGCCGTGCCGGCGCGGCGTCGGGGCGTGCACGGGCATTCGCGTGCAGTCGTGGAGCGTCGTCGGCGGCGGAGCGCCGTAGGCCCCTGTGGAGGTGGCGCTCCCGCGCCGAAACATCACACATGACGTGCATCAGCTCGTTCGTGCCCGTGCGCCTTGCGGCAGCCGCGTTCGCCGCCGCGATTCTCGCGCTTCCCGTGGCCGCCCCGGCGCAGTCCCTCGCGGACGTGGCGCGGAAGGAATCGGCGCGCCGCAAGGAGCAGCCCGCCGGCAAGGTCTATACGAACGACAGCCTGCGGAGGGACTTCACCCCGTCGGCGCCCGAGTCCGCGACGCCGCCCGACGGCGCGCCGTCGGACGCCGCCGCGTCGCCGGTGCCGGCGCCCGATGCCGACCAGGCGTCCGAGGGGCCCAAGAAGGACGAGGCCTATTGGCGCGACCGCATCGGCGGGGCCCGCGAGCAGCTCGCGCGCTCCGAGTCGTTCGCGGCTGCGCTCGAATCGCAGATCAACGGCCTCATGGCGGAGTTCACGAACCGGGACGACCCGGCGCAACGCGCCGTGATCGAAGGGAATCGCAAGAAGGCCATCGCCGAGCACGAGCGCGTGCAGCGCGAGATCGAGGCGCAGCGCAAGGCCATCGCCGCGATCCAGGACGAGGCGCGGAAGGCCGGTGTCCCGGCGGGCTGGCTGCGCTGACCCGCCGGTGAGTTCCGTCGATACCGCGGCGGCCGACGCCGACGTCCTCGTCGTCGAGGATCGCGACTCGCTCCGCACCATGCTGCGGCTCGCCCTGGAGTCGCACGGATACGGCGTCCTCGAAGCCCGCGACCAGCCTGAAGCCGAGGCCCACCTGGCGAGGCGCCACCCGGCCGTCGTCATCACCGACCTCCGCCTTCCGGCGGGCGACGGCCTGGGGGTCCTCAGGGCCGTGAAGGAAACCGACGCCCAGATCCCGGTGGTGGTGATGACCGCGTACGGCGGGATCCAGGATGCGGTGGCCGCGATGCGGGACGGCGCCCTCGACTTCCTGGCCAAGCCGGTCGATCCCGAGCACCTCCGGCTCGTCGTCGGGCGGGCCGTGGCGCAGCAGCGTCTGGCCCGGGATCACGAACGGCTGCTGCAGGACGCCGCGGAGCGTCGGGGCGCTCCGACCATCGTCGGCGCCGCCCCGTCCCTCGTGAAGGCCGTGCAGACGCTCCAGCGGGCGGCCGCCACAGACGTGACCGTGCTGCTCGGCGGCGAGAGCGGCACCGGCAAGGAACTGTTCGCGCGGGCGCTGCACGCGTGGAGCCGCCGCGCCGACGGGCCGTTCGTGGCCATCAACTGCGCAGCCATCCCCGAGACGCTCCTGGAGTCGGAGCTGTTCGGCTACGAGAAGGGCGCGTTCACCGGCGCGACGCAGCGCAAGCTCGGCCGCGTGGAACTGGCCCACCGCGGCACGCTGTTCCTCGATGAGATCGGCGAATTGGCGCCAGCGCTCCAGGCCAAGATGCTCCGGGTGCTGGAGACGCTCGAGTTCGAACGGGTCGGAGGCACCGCCACCGTCCGCGCCAACGTCCGCCTGGTGGCCGCCACCAACCGCGACCTTCGGCGCGAAGTGGCCGAGCGACGCTTCCGTGAGGACCTGTTCTTCAGGCTCTCGGTGATGCCGATCACCGTGCCACCCCTCCGCGAGCGTGGCGACGACGTCCTGATCCTGGCCCGCCACTTCCTGGACCACCACGCCGCCGCGGGCGGCCGGCGCGGATACGTCCTCGACGCCGAGGCGTCTGACGCCCTCACGGCCTATCGCTGGCCCGGGAACGTCCGTGAGCTGCAGAACTGCCTGGAACGCGCCGCTGTCCTGGCGGATGGGCCCACCATCGGCGTCCGCCACCTGCGCCTGCTCGAGGCGCCCGTCCCCGAAACCGCCGCCGCGACCGAGACGGACCTCTCCGGTACGCTCGCGGAGGTCGTGGCCCGGGCGCGAGAGGACGTCGAGCGCCGGAAGATTGCGCTGACGCTGGCCGAGTGCGGGAACGACCCGGCACGCGCGGCCGATGCCCTCGGGGTCAGCTTCCGGGAACTCGTGGGCAAGCTCCGGGCCCTGGGACTGGGCCAGGCCTAGCGCCAGGCACGGCCGCCAGCGTGCCCGCCGTCTGGCGGGCGCCGCCATCGCGCACGTGGTGACTATCCGCGGATCCCGATCGCGGTGAGCGCGCGCGTGAACTCGCGAGGCGTGACATCCGTGACCGTGGCCGGGCCCGACGGGCCGATCACGACGAAGTGCAAGCGGCCGCGCACGATCTTCTTGTCGCGCCGCATGGCGTCCAGGACGTCTCTGGCCGCGAGGTCGGCCACCGTCGGCAGCGGCCCCAGACGGGCCAGGAGCGCCTGAGCGCGGTCGGCCAGCGATGGCGGAGTGAGGCCGCGGGCGACGCCGAGGGCCAGCGCCGCGCGCATGCCGTGGGCGACGGCTTCGCCGTGCCGAAGCCGTCGGTAGTCGGTGACCGCCTCCAGGGCGTGGCCCACCGTGTGGCCGAAGTTCAGGATCCGCCGCACGCCGAGCTCCCGCTCGTCCTCGGATACGACCGAGGCCTTGATCCGGCAGCTCGTCGCGATCACGTCGGCCAGCGCGCCGCCCTCCTGCGAGAGGATGGCCGGAAGCTCCCGGTCGAGGCGGTCCAGCAGCGCCGGTTCGGCGATGAGGCCGTACTTGACCACCTCGTACAGACCCGAACGGAACTCACGACGGGACAGCGACCCGAGCGCCTCGGGATCGACCAGCACGAGCGACGGCGGGTGGAAGGCACCCACGAGGTTCTTGCCGTGCGCGAGGTTCACGCCCACCTTGCCCCCGATGGCGCTGTCGACCTGCGCCATCAGCGTCGTGGGCACGTGGACGAGCCCGACACCGCGCAGGTAGGTCGCCGCCGCGAAGCCGACCATGTCGCCAATCACCCCCCCGCCGACCGCCACGACCGTGACGCCGCGGTCCGCGTTGGCATCGACGAGGCGGTCGTAGACGCGCGCCACCGTGGCGAGGGTCTTCGCGCGCTCGCCGTCGGGTACGAGGATGGGGGCCGTCCGGCCGAACCGCTGGCCGATCGCGCTCCAGACGCGCGGGCTCGACACGACCACGCTCGGTCCCGTCAGGCCCGCCTGCTCGAGCGTCGAGCCGAGCCGGCGTTGCGCGCCGGCATCCACCACGACGCGGTAGCGGCCGGCGCGGGCGGTGACGTCGATGGTGGTCGAAGGCATGGGCACGAGGACGATCGAGAGGCGCGGGGCCCGGCACTCGACGCCGCGGGCCAGCGTGCGGCGGACGGCGGGCGCGCCGGGCTGCTAGGATACACCCGGTGCGTGAGTCCGCCGACTTCCTGGTGATTGGCAGCGGCGTCGCCGGGCTGCGCGCCGCCGCGGCACTGGCCGCGCGCGGGTCAGTCCTCGTGCTGACGAAAGCCGAAGAGCCCGCCGAGAGCAATACCGGCTACGCGCAAGGCGGCATCGCGGCGGCCGTCGGCGCCGACGACTCCCCATCGCTGCACGCCCGCGATACCGAAGCCGCGGGCGACGGCCTGTGCGACGCGGCGGCGGTCGAGGCGCTCGTGACCGAGGGGCCCGCGTACGTCCGTGAACTCGCGGCGTGGGGGGCGGCCTTCGAACGCGAGGCCGATGGCCGGTTCTCGCTCGGACGAGAGGGCGCCCACAGCGTCAGGCGCGTGCTGCACGCGCGTGACGCCACCGGCCGCGAGATCAGCCGTGTCCTCTGGGCCCGCGTGGCGGCCTTGCCCCGGGTCCGCGTGGCGCAGGCGGCCCGCGCGACGGCGCTGCTCGTCGAGCACGGTGTCTGCGTCGGGGCGCGATACACGGACGCAGGCGGCGTCGTCGACGCGCGCGCCGGGGCGACGCTGCTCGCCACCGGCGGCGCGGGCCGCGTGTTCCGTGAGACCACCAATCCGGCCGTGGCGACCGGAGACGGCGTCGCCCTGGCGTGGGACGCCGGCGCCACGGTGATGGACATGGAGTTCGTCCAGTTCCACCCGACCGTGATGGCGGTCCCCGGGACGGCGCGCTTCCTCCTCTCGGAGGCCCTGCGGGGGGACGGCGCGTGGCTTCTCAACGTGCACGGCGAGCGTTTCATGTCGAGGTACGAGCCGGCTGGAGAACTGGCGTCCCGCGACCTGGTGGCGCGCGCGATGGTCCAGGAAGCGTCCCGGACCGGCGCGCCGGTCACGCTGTCGCTCGGTCACCTCGACGCCGGCTGGATCCGCCAGCGATTCCCGACACTGGCCGACGCGTGTCGCGCCCGGGGGCTCGACCTGGCCACCGACAGGATACCCGTGTCGCCCGCCGCGCATTACGTCATGGGCGGCGTCGCGACGGACGTCCACGGACGGACCAGTCTTCCAGGGCTGTATGCCGCCGGCGAGGTCGCGTGCACGGGCGTCCACGGGGCCAACCGCCTCGCGAGCAACTCGCTCCTGGAGGGGCTGGTGTTCGGCGCGCGCGCCGCCGCGGTCATGGGCGAGTCCCCCCGTGCGGCCGGACACCTGGAAGGGAGGCGTCGCCGGTCGATGCCGACCGCGTCGGCCGCCACGACCGTGCCCTCGAGCGACGAGGTCCGAGAGCTCATGTGGCGGGCGTGCGGCATCGCACGCGATGCGGACGGTCTGACCGAAGCGGTGACGACGCTGGACGGCTGGCGGCGCGCCATCGAGGCGTCGGGCGGCCGGGACGCGGACGCTCCCCGGTCCCTGGTCACGGTGGCGTGGCTGATGGCGCGCGGCGCCCTGGACCGGACCGAGAGCCGTGGCGGCCACGCGCGCACGGATTTCCCGGACAGAGACGATCTACACTGGAAGGCTCACGTCTCCGAGAACAACCATGACCAAGAGCCCTGAGGGCGGCGGCACCGGCACGGTGACCGAGATCACGCCCCAATCCGAAGATTTCTCGCGCTGGTATCTGGACGTCGTCAGGAAGGCGGAGCTCGCCGACTACTCGCCCGTCAAGGGCTGCATGGTCATCCGCCCCTACGGCTACGCGATCTGGGAGCTCATCCAGCGTCAGCTCGACGACCGTTTCAAGGCGACGGGCCACGTCAACGCCTACTTCCCGCTCTTCATTCCCGAGAGCCTCATCATGAAGGAGGCGGAGCACGTCGAGGGCTTCGCGCCGCAGGTGGCGTGGGTGACCAAGGGCGGCGTCGAGGAGCTCGAAGAGAAGCTCATCGTGCGGCCGACGTCGGAGACCATTTTCGGCGTCATGTACCAGAAGTGGATCCAGTCCTGGAGGGATCTGCCGCTGCTCATCAACCAGTGGGCCAACGTCGTCCGGTGGGAGAAGGTGACGCGCCCGTTCCTCCGCACGACGGAGTTCCTCTGGCAGGAAGGCCATACGGCCCACGAAACCGAGGCCGAGGCTCAGGACGAAACCCTGAAGATCCTGGCCCTGTACAAGGAATTCGCCGAGAACGTCCTCGCGATGCCCGTCGTCGACGGCCAGAAGAGCAGCAGCGAAAAGTTCGCTGGCGCCGAGCGCACCTATTCCATCGAGGCGCTGATGGGCGACGGGCGCGCGCTGCAGGCCGGCACGTCGCACAACCTGGGACAGAACTTCGCCAAGGCCTTCGAGATTCAGTTCCAGGGGCGTGACAAGACGCTGCAGTACGCGTGGACGACCTCATGGGGCGTCTCCACGCGGCTCATCGGCGGGACGATCATGACCCACGGCGACGACAGCGGGCTCATCCTGCCGCCCAGGGTCGCCCCGTGGCAGGTCGTGATCATCCCGATCCCCCGCGGCAACTGGAAGGACACGGTGCTGCCCGCGTGCGAGGCCGTGCGCGACGAACTGAAGGCTGCCGGCATCCGGGTGCGGCTGGACGACGACGAGAGCCAGACCCCCGGCTGGAAGTACGCGGAGTACGAGATGCGCGGAGTGCCGCTGCGGCTCGAGATCGGGCCGAAGGACATCGAGAAGCGTTCGGTGTTCTCGGCGCGTCGGGACACGAAGGCGAAGGCGCCGCTGCCGATGGACGGCCTGGCCGGCCACGTCTCGGCCCTGCTCGACGAGATCCAGGGCAACCTGCTGGCGCGTGCCAGGGCCTTCCGCGAGTCGCACACCACGGCCGCCGGGACGTGGGACGCCTTCAAGGCCGTCATGGACGGCCGTCCGGGCTTCGTCATCTCGCCCTGGTGCGAAACCGACGAGTGCGAGGCCGCCATCAAGGCCGAAACCCAGGCGACGATCCGCAACATCCCGTTCGGATCCGCCACGCCCACCGGCGGCTGCGTCCGCTGCGACAAGCCCGCGAAGGTCAACGCCTGGTTCGCGAAGGCCTACTGAGGAGCTGACGCAGTAGGGGGCCGGGACCAGGGCGCCCCGGAGCACGGGGCGCGCATCCGTACGCGACGAAGGGCACCGCGGTCACGGTGCCCTTCGTCGTTCTGCCGTCTGCTGCCGAGGCCCCGGACCGCGAACCCGCGGTCCCAGTTCCCCGGTCCCTACAGTGTTCTATTTCCCCTCGTCCCCGTCGTCCTCGTCCGACGACCGCCGCTTCTGGAACATCCACGCGACGCCGATGCTGATCACGTACAGCACGCACATCGGCGCGGCGACCACCGTCTGGCTCACCGGGTCGGGTGACGGCGTGGCGATGGCCGCGATGATGAAGTTCACGAGGATCGCGTACTTGAAGTTCCGGACGAGGAACCGCGCCGTCACCAGGCCCATCCGCGCCAGGACCATCACCAGCATCGGCATCTGGAAGATGAGGCCCATGGCCAGCAGCAGCCAGGCGTACATGCCGAAGACGGGCTCGATGCGGGGAGTGAAGATCACGCGGTCGTTGGAGAACCCGCCGAAGAAGCGGAAGGCGGCTGGGAACACCACGTAGTGGGAGAAGGCGGCGCCGGCCGTGAACAGGACGGTCGTGCCGACCACGAACGGCACGGCGAAGCGCTTCTCGTTCGCGTAGAGACCGGGGGCGATGAACAGCCACACCTGCCACATCACGTACGGGCTCGCGAGGATGAGCCCGAGGATGGCCGCGATCTTCAGCTGGAGGAAGAACGCCTCGGTGGGCTCGGTGTAGATGAAGTGGCCGCCTTCCGGCAGCGTGGCCAGGAGCGGCTCCATCACGAAGTCCTGGGCCTGCTGGGCGAAGGCGAACGCCGCCAGGAATCCGACGAGCAGCGCGACGACGGCGTGGGTGAGGCGGCGGCGGAGCTCGTCGAGGTGATCGAGGAAGCTCATCCGGCCATCGCCGAGGTCCCCGTCATCGTCCTCCGGGTCGACGGCGGGGCCTTCGTACTGACCGAGCGCAGGCTTGTCTTCGTCCTGCGCCTTCTTGAACGGAACCAGGGCCACGGCGGGGCGCGGGTCAGCGGCGGGGTGGAGACGCGGGCGGGGCAGCGACTAGCTGCCGGCCTCGCCGCGCGAGACGCTCTGGCCGTGGGTGCCGTCGGCGTCCACGACCGCTGCGGCCGGCTGGGCCACCGCGACCTTGGCCCGCTGCTCCTCCCGCTCCTTCTCCTCCTCGATCTGGATCTCCTTCTCGAGGGTGTTCTGGAGCTCGGTGGACGCTTTCTTGAACTCGTTGATGCTCTTGCCCAGCGACTTGCCGAGCTCCGGCAGCTTCCGGGGCCCGAAGATGATGAGGGCGATCACCAGGATGATGATCAGTTCCGGCATGCCGATTGATCCGAACATCGAGAACTCCCGAGCAATGAAGGCGGGGGAAGCGCGTAGCGCCGCCGCGCCGGCCGTCGGCCGAGGCACCTGCCTGCAGCCGTACTCCTCAGTATAGGCCGGACGGTGGAGGGGTCAAGGCGCCGGGCGAACGCCCGGGCGAAATCGCTGGGGGCTGGACGGCGCCCGCGATACCATTGGGACATGCGGACCTCCAGGTTCCTGACAGTAGCGGCGTTGGCGGTGGGTCTCTCCGCGGGGCTGGGCGGCTTCCTCGGGAAGAGCGCGCTCGCCACCCAGGACCGGGTGCCCGCCCACTACCGGACCTTCACCGCGGCGCTGGCCGCGATCGAAGCCGAGTACGCCGAACCCGTCGAGTCCGATCGCCTGGTGTACGGCGGCATCAACGGGATGCTGCAGACCCTCGACCCGCACTCGAACTTCATGGACCCGAAGACGTACGCGCAGATGCGCGAGCGTCAGGAACAGCGCTACTACGGCCTCGGGATCACCATCCAGTCCGTGGACAAGCAGATCACGGTCGTCCGCGTCTTCGAGGGATCGCCCGCGCACCAGAAGGGTCTGCGCCGGGGCGACGTCATCGCCAAGACGGGCGAGCAGGACCTCACGGGATGGACGACCGACCAGGCCGTGACCAAACTGCGCGGCCCCAAGGGCACCTTCGTCAACATCTCGGTGAAGCGGCCGGGCGTCGAGGGCCTGCTCGACATGGACGTGATGCGCGACCAGGTCACGATCCCCAGCATCCCGGCCCACTTCATCACCCGCGGCGACATCGGCATCATCCGGCTCGAGGACTTCGCCGAGCACACGGACGACGAGTTGGGCGAGGCGCTCGACGATCTGCGGCGCGACGGCATGAAGCGGCTCGTGCTGGACCTGCGCGGCAACCCCGGCGGGCAGCTCGATCAGGCGATTCGTGTCGCCAATCGCTTCCTGCCGCGCGGCGATCTCATCGTCTACACGCGGGGCCGCGTGGACAACTCCGACGAGGACTACCGGGCGACCCGCCAGAGCGACTTCCTCGACGTCCCGATGGTCGTGCTCGTCAACCGCAACAGCGCGAGCGCCTCGGAGATCGTGTCCGGCGCCCTGCAGGACCACGACCGCGCGCTCGTCGTCGGCGAGACCACGTTCGGCAAGGCTCTCGTGCAGTCCGTCTACCGCGTCAGCCAGGGCGCGGGCCTCGCGCTGACGACGGCCCGCTATTACACCCCGAGCGGCCGGCTGATCCAGCGTCCGTGGGACGGGGCCTTCGACGAGTACCTGACCTACACCATGCGGGACCAGTCCGCGCGTCAGCACACGGCCGACGAGATGAAGCTCACCGACGGCGGCCGCAAGGTCTACAGCGGCGGCGGGATCGAACCCGACGAGCGGTTCGACGGCCCCGTCGAGGGCTTCAACCCGACGCGGTTCGGGCGGTCGCTCTTCGGCCGTCAGCTCTTCGCCGGATTCGCCGAGCGCTTCTACGCCGAGGGCGACACGCGGCCAGGCACGGCGGGTGAGGGCCGGAAGGCCGTGGCGAAGGACTTCGTCGTCGACGACGCGATGGTGGCCGACTTCCGGAAGTACGTAGAGTCGCGCCGCGTGAAGATCGACGATGCGGCCTGGACCCAGGACGCGGCGTTCATCCGCGCCATGATCCGGTTCGACATCGACTCGGCCGTCTTCGGGATGGGGGTCGCCCGCCGCCGCCTCCTCGAGGTCGACCCGCAGGCCCAGCACGCCCTGGACCTCTTCGGCGAGGCGGCGCAACTGCTCACGCTCGCCAAGACCAAGACGACGCGGACCGGCGGCCGCTAGGCGGACTCCGACGGCGGGGCAGGATCGGGTCAAGGCCCCAAAATGTTGGGGTCGCTCGATCGCCTTGCCATACAAATAGGGCGCTGCTAGACTTGGCCGCAGTTTCCGTCCAGCCCGGATTCCGTCAACCGCCGGGGTCCCTTCGCGGGTAGTCATGCGCCTCGATCGTCTCCAAATCACTGGGTTCAAGTCGTTCTCCGATCGGTCGGAGCTCGCCTTCGACGGCGGGGTCACCGCCATCGTCGGCCCCAACGGCTGCGGCAAGAGCAACGTCGCCGACGCGCTGACGTGGGTCCTCGGCGAGCAGAGCGCCAAGAGCCTGCGCGGCGACAAGATGGAAGACGTCATCTTCAACGGCAGCGACGCCCGCAAGCCGACGGGCGCCGCCGAGGTCCGGCTGCGCCTGAGCGGCGTGCCGCTGCCGCCGCCGCCCGCCGCAGAGCAGGACGCCGCGGTCGAGCCCCTGACCTTCGACCCGCTGCAGGCGGTCCGCGACGTGGAGGTGACCCGCCGGCTCTATCGGTCCGGTGAGAGCGAGTACCTCATCGACGGCGCCCACTGCCGCCTCCGCGACGTGCACGAGCTGCTGATGGATACCGGGCTCGGCGCGAAGGCGTATTCGATCATCGAGCAGGGCAAGATCGGGATGATCCTGAGTTCGCGCCCGACCGATCGACGGCAGCTCATCGAGGAGGCTGCGGGCGTCACGAAGTACAAGTCCCGCCGCCGCGCCGCCGAATTGAAGCTCGACGCCGCGCAGCAGAACCTCACGCGGCTCGACGACATCGTCTTCGAGGTGGAGAAGCAGTGCGGCTCCATGAAACGCCAGGCCGGCAAGGCCAGGAGGTTCCAGCGGCTGCGTGACGAGATGCGCCGGTGGGAGAAGGTGCTGTTCGCCCGGCGGTACCGTCACCTGGCGGAGCACATCGAGTCGGCGCGCGCCCGGCTGGCCGACGCCAGGAACGACGAGGCGGCGTCCTCCGCGCGCCTGGCCGAGGTCGAGGCCGAGCTCGCCCGGGTGCGTCTCGAACTGGCCGAAGCCGAGCAGGACGCGGCCGGCGTGCGCGAGGCGGTCCACGGCCGCGAGCTCGACGTGAACCGGCGCCAGCAGCAGCTGGCCCTCGACGCGCAGCAGGCCGCCATGCTGCAGACCCGCATCGGGGAACTCGACGCGGAACGGCAGGCGCTCGAGGACCGACGCGAACCGGAGCGCCTCCACCTCGAAGAGCGCCGCGCAGCCATCGCCGACGCGGAGCGGGCCCGCGACGAGGCCCAGCAGGCCGCCGCGGCTGCCGCGGACGCGCATGCCGCGGCACTCCAGGCCATTGCCGAGGTCGAGGCGGGCGTCGAACAGGCGAGGGGCGACGTCTACGCCGTCATCAACACCGTCACAGCGCTCGCGGCCGCGATCGAACATGCGTCCGCCGAGCGGGAGCGAGCCGCTGCGGCGCTTGGACGGCTGGAGGTCGAGGGACGCGACCTGCAGGGCGAACTGGCCCGCGTCGGCGAGGCGCGCCACCGGGCCGACACCGCGCTTCGCGAGGCCCAGGCCGACCTGACGGCCACCGAGCAGGCACGGGTGACCCGCGAGCGTGAACTGGCCGACGCCCGGGTCGAGCACGAGTGGCGGGAACGCGAGAAGCGGCAGCGGGAGCACGAGCTGGCCGGCGTGAGCGCGCGACTGCTGTCGCTCGAGGAGATCGAAGGAGCGCGCGCGGCCTTCAGCGACGGCGCCCGGATGCTCCTGGCCCGCGCCGACGAGACCGTGGGGCAGCGCGGTGCGCTGGCCGACTATCTGGACGTGCAACCCCGCTACGAGCGGGCCGTCGAGGCCACGCTGGGCGACCTGCTGGAGCACGTCGTCGTCGACAGCCACAGCCAGGCCCATGCGGGCTTTCAGGTCGTCCGGGCCGAGGGCGCCGGCCGGTGCGGGTTCATCGTGGTCGGCGATGCCCAGGTTCCGCCCTCGCCTCCTCCGTCACCGGTTCCCGACGGGTGCGTGGCGCTCACGAGCGTGGTCCGCCTGCAGGGGCCGTTCGCGCATGCGCTGGCGCACGCCATCGGCGAGGCGTACATCACGGACTCCATCGAGCGCGCCGCCACGGTGGCGGCCCACGCTCCCGTGCCTGTCGTGACGCTCGACGGCGATGTCTACCGCGGGGCCCACGTGGTCAGCGGCGGTAGCCGGACGGAGTCTACGGGCATCCTCGCGACCAAGCGCGAGATTCGGGAGCTCCGCGATCGCGTCGAAGTGGAGCGGCAGGCGATCGCGGCGCTCACGGGCGACCTCGAGGGCTTCTCCCACGCCATCGCCGTGGCCAGTGCGGCCGTCACCGGACTGGTCGGTGACGGGCATCGCCACGAGAAGGCCATCGTGGCCGCACAGGCCGAACTGGCCCGCGCGGTCGCGGACGAGACTCGCGTCGGCCAGCGCGCTGACCTCGTCGCGTCGGAGGCGCGCGCCGCCCGCGAGACGATCGAGGCCATCGACGTTCGCCAGGCCGATGCCCGCGCCACCATCGAACGACTGGGCGGCGACCGCGCGCGCCTCGAGGCGGGCCTCCAGGACCGGCAGCGCGCGCTGGCCGACGCGCGCGAATCCGCCCACCAGCGGGGACAGGCCGCGGCCGAGGGCCGCGCGGCGCACGCCGCACTCTCGGAGCGTGCCGTGGCCGTCGTCGCCGAGGTGCGGCGGCTCGAGATGGCCGCGCGCGACGTGGAAGAGCGCGTCGCGGCCTGCCGCAACGACATCGCCCTCATGGGCGAGCAGCGCCAGCGTCTCTCGGCCGCGTCCGTCGAGGGGCAGCGGCTGCTGGACGAGACGATCAAGGCCCTGGACGACCTGCGTGAGGAGATGCTGAAGGCCGACGACGAGACGCTCGTCCTCAAGGCCGCCACCGAGCGTCAGGAGCAGTCGATTCGTGACGCCCGCCGAGCGCTCGACGCGGTCCGGGCCCTGGCCGCCGAACTCGATGTCTCGCGCGCCACCGCGGAGGCGGACCTGACCCACCTCGCGCAGCAGAGCCTGGACGCCGTG
Source organism: Vicinamibacterales bacterium (assembly GCA_041394705.1). GTDB lineage: Bacteria > Acidobacteriota > Vicinamibacteria > Vicinamibacterales > UBA2999 > CADEFD01. Next base: position 37,414 of record JAWKHS010000010.1, on the reverse strand, counting down.
CAGGCGGACCTCGACACGATCGCCGAAGAAGTCGCGGAGATGGAGAGGCAGGGCATCCATGCGCCCGACGCCCGAGCCATCAGGCGCGCCGTGGCCGACGCCGACGCGGCGGACGGCGACGAAACCGCGGACGTGGCGCCCGAGGACGCCGCGCCAGCCAGTGCGGCGGAGGTGGTCGCGGCCGATGCCGCGGTCGCCGAGGCGGCGCAGGCGGCGATGACGGCCGAGGAAGCGATCCACGAACTTCGCGCCCAGATCGATCGCCTGGGTCCCGTCAACATGATGGCGATCCAGCAGTACGCCGAGCTGGACGAGCGTCGCACCTTCCTCACCACGCAGCGGCAGGACCTCGTCGAGTCCATCGCGCAGACCAACGAAGCCATCAAGCGCATCGACGAGACGACGCATGCGCGGTTCCGCGAGGCGTTCACGGCGATCAACGCCAACTTCCAGCAGATGTTCTCGACGCTGTTCGGCGGCGGGCACGCAGGGCTCGCGCTGCTCGACGAGTCCGATCCGCTCGAGAGCGGCATCGACATCGTGGCCTCGCCTCCCGGCAAGCGCCTGCAGAGCGTGATGCTGCTGTCGGGCGGCGAGAAGGCCCTGACCGCCATCGCGCTCATGTTCGGCATCTTCAAGTACAAGCCCAGCCCGTTCTGCCTCCTCGACGAAATCGACGCTCCGCTGGACGACGCCAACATCGGCCGCTTCGTCGAGATGCTGCGGGGCATGCTCGATCGCACGCAGTTCATCGTGATCACCCACAACCGCAAGACCATGGAGATCGCCAGCCGGCTGTACGGCGTCACCATGGAAGAGCCGGGAGTGTCGAAGGTGATCGCCCTGCAGATGAACTGACGGGGGCACGAACTTTTTCCCGCCGCTCCTCGTAGACGTGTCTGGAGGCGGCCATGACACGACGGACACCGACCATCGCGGGTGCGGCGCTGCTGGCCGCGGCCCTCGTCTTCAGCGTCGGCTGCGAGATTCAGGCCGGCGAAGGCGACTTCTCCGTCTCGCTGTGGCAGGGGCAGGCCCGCGACACGTGGTCCCGGACCTACACGCTGCCCCCCGGCGGGCGGATCGAGATCGTCAACGTCAACGGAGAGATCCGGGCCGAGGCCTCGGACGGGTCAGCCGTGGAGGTGACCGCCGAGCGGACGGCCAGCGCGACGTCGGACGAGGCCGCACGCGAACTGCTCGGAAGAATCGAGATGCGGGAAGAGGTGGGCGAGCGCCAGGTGCGCATCGAGACCGTGTCGCCCCGCATCCGCATGGGCGGTCAGAAGGTGTCCTACGTGGTCAGGGTGCCGGCGGGCGTGCACGTGGACCTGCGGACCGTGAACGGCGGGGTCCGGCTCGAGGGCGTCGGGGGCGAGGTGCGCGCGGCGTCCACCAACGGCGGGGTCCGGGGCCGTGTGGCGGCCGCCTCCCTCGTCGAGGCTCGAACCACCAACGGCGGCGTCGACCTGGAGATGGCGGGCGCCCTGGCCGCGGACGGCCGCCTCCAGTTGACCAGCGTCAACGGCGGCATTCGGCTGAAGTTGCCGGAAGACACGCGTGCCGACGTATCGGCCCGTTGCACGAACGGGCGGGTGAGCGTCTCGGACCTGCCGCTCACGGTGGTGGGGGAGCAGACCCGGCGGCGCCTGCAGGGCACCCTCAACGGGGGCGGCGCGCGCGTGGATCTGCAGACCACCAACGGGGGCGTGTCGATCGCCCGAACCTGAGCGGCCAGGCCCGCGCCGTTGTCCGCCACGCGCCGACTGTCATACTCTGGGCGGGCGTCTGGTCGGCCCTGCCGTGACCGAGGACAAGTCCACCCGCTACCATCGCCGACGCCGCAGGGCGGACTTCGCGGGCACGGTCCTGGTGGGCGGGTTTCTCCTCGTCCTGTCGGCGTCCGGGGCGGCGTCGCTGGTGCGCTCGGGCTTCGAGTGGCTCACGTCATGGCTGCCGGGCCCGGCGGGTCCGCTGGCGGCGGCGTCCCTGTATCTCGTCGGCCTGGTCGCGACCGTCCACGCCCTCGAACTCCCGTTCGCCTGGTACCAGGGCCACTTCCTCGAGCGGCGATACGGCCTGACGACCCAAATCCTGCCACATTGGCTGGCCGACCACGTGAAGGCCGTCACGGCGAGCAGTGCCGTCATGGTCGGCGGCCTCGCGACCGTGTACGTGTGCATGCGGCTGTGGCCGGCAGGGTGGTGGGTGCCGGCGGCGGCGGCGTTCACGGCGGTGATGGTGGGTTTCGCGCGGCTCGGGCCGGCCGTTCTCGTGCCGATTTTGCTGCGAGTCCGACCGCTGCGCCGCGCGGCGCTGTCCGAGCGCCTGGTCAGGCTCGCCCAGCGGGCCGGGGCTCCCGTGATCGGCGTCTATGAGTGGTCCATCGGAGGGCATACCCGCGAAGCGAAGGCCGCGCTGGCCGGGATCGGCCGCTCCAGGCGCATCCTGCTCTCGGACACGATGCTCGACGGGTACTCCGACGACGAGATCGAAGTCGTGCTCGCGCACGAGCTCGCCCATCACGTTCATCGCGACCTGTGGCTCGGCATGGCGCTGCGGTCCGCGACGCTGTTCGTCGGGGCCTACCTGGCGGCCGCCGTCGTGTCGGCGGCCGGCCCGTGGCTCGGGCTTCGCACGCCGGTGGACGCGGCCAGTGCGCCGCTGCTGCTGCTCGTGGCCGGGGCCTGGTCCTTCGCCTTCCTCCCGCTCGCCAACGCCGTGTCGCGGGCGCAGGAGCGCCGCGCGGATCGGTTCGCGCTGGCGCTCACGGGGAATCCTGGCGCGTTCGTGACGGCGATGCGGCGGCTCGGACACCAGAACCTGGCAGAGGAACGGCCGTCGGCCCTTGCCCGCTGGCTGTTCTACTCCCACCCCCCGCTTCGGGAACGCATCGCGTTCGCCGAGTCGTGGCGGGACGTGGCCCCGGCGCTCGCCGAGCGGCGCGTGGTCAGCGCCGAGGACTGAGGCGGCAACGTCAGCGTTCGGCGACCACGAGCGTGCCGCGCATCGACCGGCAGTGGTCGTCGCTCGACAGCGAACAGTAGTAGGGGAAGCGGCCGGCCCTGTCGGCCCGGAACGAGAACGTCACGGTCTCGCCGGCTCCCGCCCGCTTCATGAGCCGGTAGTCATCGATGGCGAAGCTCACGGGCGCGTCGGTGGCCTGCAGCGTGATGCGCACCAGGTCGTTCCGGGTCACCTGGAGCTCGTCGGGATCGAAGCGCCCGTCCCTTGCCACCACCGTGAAGCTGCGCGTCATGGGCGCCGCGTCCTGGGCGGCACCGGCGCCGCCAAGGCAAAGGAGGGCGGGCACGAGGACCACGAGCCACCTGAAGGCCATGAGCCGATTGTAGCCGTCCCGGTCGCCGTACATGAGAAGGGCGGACCCGGTGGTCCGCCCTGGAAGAGCCCGACGCCGCTGCCGGCGTCAGTCGCGGCGCGGCCCCCGGTCGCGCCGGCCGCGGGGACGATCCCCGCCGCCGTCGGTGGTCACCGGCTCGCTGCCGGGTTCCGCCGCAGGCGGCCCACCCTCGGAGGGCAGCAGCGCCTTTCGACTGAGCCGGATCTTGCCGGTCGGGTCGATGTTGATCACCTTGACGAGGATCTGCTGGCCCTCGGCGAGCTCGTCCCGCACGTCCTTGACGCGGTGGTTGGCGATCTCGGAGACGTGCAGCAAGCCGTCGGTGCCCGCCATGATCTCGACGAACGCTCCGAAGTCCGTGATGCGCTGCACCTTGCCGAGGTACGTCTTGTTGAGCTCCGGCGTCGCCGTCAGCTCCTGGATCATCCCCACAGCCTTTGCCGCGGCTGCCTCGTCGGACGAGGCCACGTTCACCTGGCCGTTGTCCTCGACGTCGATCTTGACGCCGGTCTTCTCGATGATGCTCCGGATCATCTTGCCGCCCGGTCCGATGACGTCGCGAATCTTGTCCACCGGGATCTTGATGGTGACGATCCGGGGCGCGTAGGCCGACATGCTGGTGCGCGTGGCCGGCAGCGCCTCGTTCATCTTGCCGAGGATGTGCAGCCGGCCCGCCTTGGCCTGCGTGAGTGCGGCCCGCATCACGTCAGCGGAGATCCCCGAGACCTTGATGTCCATCTGCAGGGCGGTGATGCCGTTGGCCGTGCCGGCGACCTTGAAGTCCATGTCGCCGTAGTGGTCCTCTGCGCCGGCGATGTCGCTGAGGACGGCGTACTTGCCCGTCGACTCGTCCATGATGAGGCCCATCGCGACGCCGGCGACCGGCGCCTTGATCGGGACGCCCGCGTCCATCATCGCCAGCGATCCGCCGCACACCGACGCCATCGACGAGCTGCCGTTCGACTCGAGGATGTCGGAGACGATCCGGATCGTGTAGGCGAAGTCGGCCTCGGCCGGAATCATCGGCGCCAGCGCGCGTTCCGCGAGCGCGCCGTGGCCGATCTCGCGGCGCCCGGGGCCGCGCATCGGCTTCACCTCGCCGACCGAGAACGGCGGGAAGTTGTAGTGGAGCATGAAGCGCTTCCACATCTCGCCGTCGACCATTTCGATCTTCTGCTGGTCGTCGGCCGTCCCGAGCGTGGCCGTGACGAGGGCCTGGGTCTCGCCGCGCGTGAACACGGTGGAACCGTGCACGCGGGGCAGCACCTTGGTCTCGATGGTGATCGGCCGGATCTGGTCGAAGGCCCGGCCGTCGAGACGAACGCCCCGCTCCAGCACCTCGGAGCGCAGCACCCGCTCCTGCAGGGCGTGGAACAGGCCTTTCGCCTCGCCCTTCTTGGCGGCAAAGGCCTCGGGCAGGGCGGCGAGCATGTCCTTCTCCACCTTCGCGACGGTGGCGTAGTTCTCGATCTTGCCCTTGATCCGCATCGCGGCCGTCAGCGGCGCGAGCACCTGGCCCTCGACGAACGCCTTCAGCTCGGCGTCCTCGGTCACGTCGGGCTTCGGCAGCTTGGTGCGGCCGGCCTCGGCGGCCAGCGAGTCGATGGCCGTGCAGATGTCCTTGATGGCGGCGTGTGCGTGGTCGAGCGCCTGGACGACCTCGTCCTCGGTCACCTCCTGGGCGCCGGCCTCGACCATCACGATGCCGTCCTTGCTGCCCGCCACCACGAGGTCGAGGCGGCTCTGCTTGCGCTGGGGGAAAGTCGGGTTGATCACGAACTGGCCGTCGACGAGGCCGACGCGGACGCCCGCGATCGTCTTCTCGAACGGCATCTCGGACAGGGCCAGTGCGGCCGACGCGCCGGTGATGGCCAGCACGTCCGAGTCGTGCTCGGTGTCGGCCGACACGACGAACGCGATGATCTGGGTCTCGAAGCTCCAGCCGGCGGGGAAGAGCGGGCGAATCGGGCGGTCGATGAGGCGGCTGGTGAGCGTCTCCTTCTCCGTGGCCTTGCCCTCGCGCTTGAAGAAGCCGCCGGGGATCCGGCCCGACGCGTAGGTGTACTCCCGGTAGTCGACGGTGAGTGGCAGGAAGTCGATGCCCTCGCGTGCGCTCGAGGCGTGACAGGCGCTGACGAGCACCATCGTGTCGCCCATGCGGACGACGACGGCGCCATCCGCCTGCCTGGCCAGTCTCCCGGTTTCGATGGAGAGGGCGTGCTGGCCGATCTGAATCTCGCGTGTGACCATGTGGAATCCTCGATGCCGGGGTCACGTTCCCCGGACTTGTCGGCGCGACGGCGGAGCGGCCACCTGATGCGGCTGGTTCCGAAGTCGCCGATGCGGGCGTCGCGGCGCGGCCGTGGCGGCCGCGCGCGCCGACGCGGCTACTTGCGGATACCGAGCCGCTTGATGAGCTCCGTGTAGCGCTCGCTGTCCTTGCTCTTCAGGTAGTCGAGCAGGCGTCGACGCTGGCCGACGAGCTTGAGGAGGCCCCGGCGCGAGTGGTGGTCCTTCGCGTGGCTCTTGAAGTGTTCGGTCAGGTAGGTGATGCGTTCGCTCAGGATGGCGACCTGGACCTCGGGGGACCCGGTGTCGGTGCTATGCGTGCGGTACGAGCCGATGAGCTCGGTCTTCTTGTCCTTCGTCAGTGCCACGATGCCTCCACGCACGGCCCAGAGCTCGGCCTGCCGACACTCCGCGCCGCCGTATGTCTGCGATTTTTCTCCGCAGGATGACCCTTCATCTTACCCCACCACGACGACGGGCTGCAAAAACGGCCCCGGGTACGGCCCGGCGCCGGCCCGGACCTCCGCGACGGCGACGAGCCGGCCCTCGGGCGAGAGAAGCCGCAACGGTCCGGCCCCGACCGACAGGCCCTGCCGGGCCAGGCCCTGCCCGTGGCGGATCCGGTCGGCGTCGGCCTCCGACACCGGAACGGCTGGCATGTCGTGGAGCATCCGGTCGATCGGGATCAGCGCCGGCTCCAGCCCGGCGGCCCGCCCGGCGAGGTCGCCGAGGGGAACCGCGTGGGGCAGGGTGAACTCGCCGGCGGCGGTCCGGCGCAGTCCGGCAAGGTGCGCGCCCGTGCCCAGCGCCACGCCGAGGTCGTGCGCGAGGGACCGGACGTAGAACCCGGCCGAGACCCTGAGGGAGAGGGTGGCCATGCCGTCGGCGAAGTCGCGAAGGGCCAGCGCATGTACCGTGACCGGGGTGGGGGGGAGATCCAGCGGAGCCTCCTGACGGGCCGCGCGGTGGGCCACCTTGCCCGCCACCTTCTTCGCGGAGTAGGGCGGCGGTGTCTGGAACTGGCGGCAGGCATACCGCGCCAGCTCCGCCTCCACCTCACCTCGGGACGGGGCCCGCCCGGTTTCCATCGTGGTGGCCCCCTGCGCGTCGTAGGTCGTCGTCGCCCTGCCGAAGGCGACCTGGGCGTCGTACTCCTTCGCGTCGTGGGTCAGGTAGCGCGCCAGGCGCGTCGCCCGTCCGAGGACCAGCACGAGCACCCCCGAGGCCATGGGGTCGAGCGTGCCGGTGTGGCCCACCCGCGGCGTGCGAAGCGCGCGCCGGGCCACCGCCACCACGTCGTGCGACGTGGGCCCTTCGGGCTTGTCGACGACCAGGATGCCGTCGGGGCCGGTCGTCACGTGGCCGGCAGGGCCTCGACGACGGCCAGGTCGAGGTCGCGGAGCATCTCGCCGCGCAGCGCCTCGATGGGCCCGACGATCGAGCAGGCGGCGGCATTCCGGTGCCCGCCGCCTCCGCGGGCGGCCGCGAGCCGGCCGACGTCCACGGAGCCCTTGGAGCGAAGGCTCACGCGCCACCGCTCGGGCGACTCGGCCTGCTTGAAGAACGCCACCGCGTGGACGTCCTTCACCGAGAGCGGGAAGTTGATCAGCCCCTCGGTGTCGTCGTAGCTGCCGTCGGCGTCGGCCGCCATCTGGGGCGTGATCGTCAGGGCCGCCACCCGACCCGAGGCGCCGACCACCATGCCGGACAGGACGCTCCCGAACAGCCGCACCCGGGCCATGCGGTTGCTGTCGTAGTGGGTCCGGGCGATCCATTCCGGATCCGCCCCGGCTTCGACGCAGCGCGCCGCGATGTCGAACGTGCGGGGCGACAGGTGCGAGAAGTGGAAGGAGCCCGTGTCCGTCAGGACCGCCAGGTAGAGATGCGTGGCGATCTCGGGCGTCAGCGCCACGCCCAGCGCCTGGATGAGCGTGAAGGCGAGCTCGCCGCAAGCGGCCGCCGACTCGTCCACCCAGTTCAGGGCGCCGTAGCCGCTGTTGCCGGGGTGGTGATCGATGTTCACGAGCGGCGATCGGTCGAGACCCCGGACGCCGGTCCGGGCGACGTCGCTGCACTCCATGATGACGGCGGCATCGAACGCCTCCGACACCTCGGTCGTGACCCACAGGTCCTCCACGCCCGGGAACGGCTGCAGGTAGGCCGGCGGGACGCCGCACATCACCATGCGCGCGTCCTTGCCCATGGCGCGGAGGGCGAGGGTCATCGCCATGCCGGATCCGATGGCGTCGCCATCCGGGCGCTCGTGCGAGGAGACCACGATGCGTGAGGCGTCCCGGAGATGCCGCACGATCGCATCGAGCGCCGGGTCAGGACTGGTCGTCGGGGCCATGGGGGGGCTGCTCCTCGGGGGCAGGGGCCGTGTCGCCGGCGGGCGCGTCGGCCGCGCGGCTGGCCTCCTCTTCGTGCAGGTGGTGCAGGATTTCCTCGACCCGGGCGTGGGCGGCCAGGCCTTCGTCGAAGTGGAAGTGCACTTCGGGAACCCGCCGGAGCGTCAGGCGCTCGGCGAGCAGGTGCCGCACGAACGGCGCCGCCCGCTTCAGCGCGGCCGTGGTCTTCTTGCGCTCGCCGCCGTCGCCCATCGAGGTCCAGTAGACGCGGGCGAGCGACAGGTCGGGCGTGACCTTCGCGCGCGTGACCGTGACGAGGCCCACCCCGGGGTCGGACACCTCGGTGGCCAGGATCTGGCTGACTTCCTCGCGTACCTGCTCGGCGATGCGCTCGGGGCGATGGCTGAGGGGCATGGGGTGATCTTAGTAGGGACGGGGGACCAGGGACCAGAAGGCGCCCACGGCCCGGCGATACGGCGTCAGGCGAGGTGCTCGAGGTCGGTCCGCGTGATGAGGCCGGGCTCGTGCCGCTCGATCTCGTTCACGACGGCCTGCAACTCGCGCTCGGCGTGCCGGCCGTCGGTGGCGACGGTGACGATGCCCAGCGCGGCCCGTTGCCACAGGTCGTGATGATCCACCTCCGCGACGCCGACGTTGAACTTCGCGGCCCGGTCCTTCAGGCCGCGCAGGATCATGCGCTTGTCCTTCAGCGAGCGCGCGAACGGAAAGTGGAACTCGATCGTCAGCAGCACGACGGCCATGGGACCCGACCAGGGCGCCTAGGCCGTCGTTGCGACGCGCTCCATCTGGAAAACCTCGATCACGTCGCCGACCTTGACGTCGTTGTAGTTCGCCAGGCCGATGCCGCACTCGAAGCCCGCCTTGACCTCGCTCACGTCGTCCTTGAACCGGCGCAGGGACGCGAGCTTGCCCTCCCACACCACGACGTTGTCGCGGAGCAGTCGCACCTGGGCGTCGCCCTGGCGGGTGATCCGGCCTTCGCTCACCATGCAGCCCGCGATCATGCCCACCTTCGGCACCTTGAACGTGTCGCGCACCTGCGCGGCGCCCAGGCGCACTTCCTTGAAGGTCGGCTCCAGCAGGCCGGCCAGCGCCTTCTGGATCTCCTCGGTCACGTTGTAGATGACCGAGTGGTGGCGGATGTCCACCTTCTCGCGCTCGGCGATGTCCGAGGCGTTCCTGTCGGGCCGGACGTTGAAGCCGATGATGATGGCGTTGCTGGCCGTCGCCAGGAGGACGTCCGACTCGTTGATGGCGCCGACGGCCGAGTGGATGATCTTCACCTTGACCTTGTCGGTGGAGAGCTTGTCTAGCGAGGCCGCGAGGACTTCGGCCGAGCCCTGCACGTCCGCCTTCACGATGATTGGCAGCTCCTTCACGGAGCCCTCGGCCATCTGCTGCTGCAGGGTCTCCAGCGTCAGGCGGCCGCCCTTGGCCACCAGCGCCTTTTCCTTCGCCTTCGCCTGACGGAACATGGCGATCTGGCGGGCCTTGGCCGGATCGCTCACGGCCTGGAAGGAATCTCCCGGCGACGGCAGGGACTCGAGGCCCAGCACCTCGACGGGAGTGGAGGGCCCGGCGGCCTTCGCGGGACGCCCCCGGTCGTCGATCAGGGCGCGCACGCGACCGACGACAGGCCCCGCGATGATGTTGTCGCCGACCGCGAGCGTGCCGTCCTGGACGAGGACCGTGGCCACGGGGCCGCGCCCGCGGTCCAGCTTCGTCTCGAGCACGGTGCCGACGGCGGACCGCTTCGGGTTCGCCTTGAGCTCGCTGATCTCGGTCACGAGCAGCACCATCTCGAGGAGCTCCTCGAGGTTGGTCTTCTGCTTGGCCGACACCTCGACGAAGACCGTGGTGCCGCCCCACGCCTCGGGCATGAGGCCCAGGTCGGAGAGCTGCCGCTTCACGACCTCCGGGTTCGCGCCCGGCTTGTCGATCTTGTTGACGGCGACGATGATCGGAACGCCGGCGGCCTTCGCGTGATCGATGGCCTCCTTCGTCTGCGGCATGACGCCGTCGTCGGCCGCGACAACGAGGATGACCACGTCGGTCACCTTCGCGCCGCGGGCGCGCATGAGCGTGAACGCCTCGTGACCCGGGGTGTCGAGGAAGACGACGCTCTTGTCTTTCTTCTCCCCGATGCCACCCACGAGGTAAGCGCCGATGTGCTGCGTGATGCCGCCCGCCTCGCGCTCGGCGACGCGCGTCGTGCGGATCGAGTCCAGCAGCGTCGTCTTGCCGTGGTCGACGTGACCCATGACCGTGACGACGGGCGCGCGCTCGACCGCATCCTTGTCGTCGGCCGCCTCTGCGGCGACCTCGAGGAGCTCCTCTTCGAACGAGCGCGTCTCGACATCTGCGCCGAACTGCCGGGCGACCTCCCTGGCCGTGTCCATGTCGACCGGGGAGTTGATCGTCAGCATCACTCGACGATCCAGGAGCGCCTTCAGGACGTCCTTGACGCGCACGTCGAGCTTGTCCGAGAGATCCTTCACCGTCATGCCCTCGGCGAGCGTGATGGTGCGGCTGACGGGCGGCAGGGCCACCGGCATCGGCGCCGACGGCGGCCGCGGTGAGGAGTCGCGGCGCGAGGACGACCGGCCGCCTCCGCGCCCGGCTGGCGGGCGCGAGCCCATGGGCGGCCGTGGCGGCATGCCCGGCCGCTGCGGATAGCCCGGACGCGGCGGGAGGGAGGACCCTGGCCGGACCGGCTGCGACGGCAGCGGTCGCGGTCCGCCAAGCGCCGACGGCGTGGTCGAGTACGGACGGCCGCCCGGATACGGCGGGCGGCCGCCAACCGGCGGACGCACACCCGAGGCGGGCGGCGCGGGCCGCGGCGGCGGCGGCGCGACGATGCGGGGAGGCGGCTGGGACGGCGGACGTTTCACCGGCGCCAGCGGTCGCGCCTGGGGGACGGCCTGCCCGGGTTCCTCGATCCGGAGGCGCAGGCTGGGCGGAACGACGCGGCCGGTTGGCGCCGCGGGAGGCGGCTCGGCCGCCGGCGCGGCTTCAGGGGCTGCCGATTCCTCGGGTTCGGCCACGGCGGGCGGCGGCGCCGCCGCCTCTGGCTCGGCCGGCGGTGGGGCGGCGGGAGGCGGGGGAGCCGGCGCGGGGGCCTCGACGGCCGCTGCGGTCGCCATTGGCGCGGGCGCTTCCACCTCCGCGACGGGCATGGCCGGGGGCGGCGCCGGAGCGGGTGGCGGAGGCACTGCCGGGGCCTCGGCGGCCGCGGCCTCGGTCGACCCGGCGGCGGCGCCGGGCGGCACGGGCGGCCGGACGGTGCGGATCAGCCGCGGCGGCGGCAGCGCGGGGGCAGCCGGCTTCGCCGGCTCAGGCGCGGCGTGGCCCTTCTTCGCGGCGGCCGTCTTGGCCTTCGCGGCCTTCACGGCCGAGTCCGAGAAGATATCGCCCTTCGGCAGCTCGACGTTACGCTGTCGCGCCAGCCGCTCGACGAACTGGCGCGCCACGATCTCCTCGACCGTGCTCGACGCGCTCTTCAGCTCGATCCCGTGGTTCTGCTTCAGTAGCTGGAGCACTTCCTGGCTGGTCGTCCCCAGCAGCTCCGCGACCTTGAAGATCCGAACAGTGGCCAACAGTCACCCCTATTCCAACGACTACGCTTCGGTCGCGTCGGCAGGATCCGACTCGACCGCGGGCGGCTCGGCGGCAGCCTCGCTGCTCCCGCCCTCGAGCGCACCCAGCTCCGCCTCCACCTGGCGGCGCTTTTCTTCCTCGCTCTTGATGTCGATCTTCCAGCCCGTCAGCTTCGCGGCGAGGCGCACGTTCTGCCCCTTCTTGCCGATGGCGAGCGAGAGCTGGCTGTCTTCGACCAGGACTTCCATGACCTTCTCGGCGTCGTTGGTGATCGAGACGCGCTGCACCTTCGCGGGGCTCAGGGCGTTCATCACGAACTGGACCGGGTCGTCGGACCACTCGACGATGTCGATCTTCTCGCCGCGCAGCTCCCGGATGATCGCCTGCACGCGCGTGCCCTTCATCCCGACGCAGGCCCCGACCGGATCGATGTCCCGCTCGCGCGAGTAGACAGCGACCTTGGCGCGATCCCCGGCCTCGCGGACGGCGCCCCTGATCATCACGGTGCCGTCGTAGATCTCGGGGACTTCCTGCTCGAAGAGCTTGATGAGGAGGGCGGCGTCGGTGCGCGAGAGGACGACCTGCGGCCCCTTGGCGCTCTTGCTCACGCCGCGGATGACGGCCCGGACGCGATCGCCCTGGTTGTAGCTCTCCGCGCGGGACTGTTCCTTGCGCGGGAGGATCGTCTCGATCCGTCCCACTTCGACGATCATGTCGCCCTGCTCGAACCGCTTGACCACACCGGTCACGACCTCGCCGACCCGCTGGTTGAACTCCTCGTAGACGTTCTCGCGCTCGGCCTCTCGCACCTTCTGGAAGATGACCTGCTTGGCGGTCTGGGCGGCGATGCGCCCGAGCATCTCGGTGCTCTTGGGGAACTCGATCTGGTAGCCCACTTCGACGCCCGCATCGGGGCCGTACATCTCGAGCGCCTCGGCCAGGGAAATCTCGGTGGCGGGGTTGGTCACCTCGTCCACGATCGTCCTGACCGCGAAGAGCTCGACCTGTCCGGTCTCGGGATTGAGCTTCGCCTTCAACTCCTCGCCGGCTTTGTAGTGCTTGCGCGAGGCCGTGAGGACGGCCTCTTCCATGGCCGCGATGACCACGCCGGGCTCGATGCCCTTCTCCTTGGCCAGCGCCTCGATGGTCTGCATCAACGGGTTCGTCGCCATGTTCGTCAACAGTCCTCAGAACTCCACTTCGAGCCGCGCGCGCCGGATGAGGGTCATGGGGAGCCGCACCAGGCGCCCGCCCTCGTTCTCGAACAGCACGTCATCGCCAGACAGCCCTCGCAGGCGCCCGGCGAACGCGGTCTGCCGCTCAACCGGCTCGGATGTGACGATCTTCGCCAACCGCCCGGCGAACCGCACGTAGTCATCGCGGGTCCTGAGCGGACGATCGAGGCCCGGCGACGACACCTCGAGGGTGTACGCCTCCGGCAGCACGTCTTCCACGTCGAGTACCGCGCTCAACTCTTCGCTCACCTTCTGGCAGTGTTCCAAGCTCACGCTGTCCTCTGCGGACGCGGAAGGCCCGGGCCTGTCGAGCACGACCCGCAGCACGAATCCGCCACCCTCGCGTCCGTAGGTCACGTCGAACAGCTCCAAGCCGTACGCCGAGGCGATCTCGCCCGCCAGCTCCCGCACTCGTTCGACCGACCTCACCGATTCCCCAGAAACAAAAAAGAGTGGGCTACAGCCCACTCTGGTTTTCCCAGATCAGCACCGGACCCGTGAGTTTAGCATTCGGCAGGCCGAATTTCCAGAGGGCGGGCGACCAGATCGTACCCCTGCGCCCCCACGATCTCGACGTCCAGAAGCGTGCCGGCGCGCATGGCAGAGGAATCGACGTCGGTCAGGTAGACCACCGGGTCGATGTCCGGCGCCTGGGTGGCCAGCCGGCCCGTCACGACCCACTCGTGCTCGGCGGACGGCCCGTCCACCACGATTCGCGTCGCGGTGCCGACCCGGGCCTTCTGCCGTGCCGCCACCAGCCGCTTCTGGAGGGCCATCACACGCCGTTGCCGTCGCGCCTTCTCCCGCGCCGGGACGTCGTCGGCCAGCGCGAAGGCAGACGTGTGCTCCTCGTGGCTGTAGGTGAAGACCCCCACGTGGTCGAACCCGACGGCGCTGACGAACGCGAGCAATTCCTCGACGTCCGCATCGGTTTCGCCCGGGAAGCCCACGATGAACGTCGTCCGGAGTGCCGCGCCGGGCAGTTTCGCCCGGATCCGGGCCAGGAGGCGCTCGTAGGACGCCCGGGTGCCGGGCCGCCTCATTCGCTTCAGCACGGCGTCGGAGGCGTGCTGCAGCGGCAAGTCTATGTAGGGCACGGTCTTGCGGCTGGCCGCCATGGCCTCGAGGACCGCGTCCGTGATGGTCGTGGGGTAGAGATAGAGCAGCCGCACCCACTCGAGACCGTCGACCTCGTCCAGCTCCCGCACCAGGCGTGGCAAGGCGTCCCGCTCACCGCGGTCGATGCCGTAGAAGGTCGTGTCCTGGGAGATGAGCAGCAGTTCCTTGACCCCTCGCGCCGCCAGGGCGTGCGCCTCCTGCACCACCGACTCCACGGGCCGGCTCCGGTACTGGCCGCGCATCTTCGGAATCACGCAGAACGCACACCGGTAGTCGCACCCCTCGGCGATCTTCACATACGCGTAGTGGCTGGGGGTGGCCAGGCGGCGCGGCGTCGTCGCGTCGTACAGGTACGTGGGCAGGTCCACGCCAAAGACGGGCGTTTCGGACGTGAGCGCCTCGGGCGCGACGGCGGCGCCGGATGGGGACGGGTCGCGCCGATAGAAGGTCAGCGGGGCGGCGGCCGCCGTGCCCGGCTGAATAGCCTCGAGGATGCGCGGGACGTCCCCGGTGCCCAAAACGGCGTCGATCTCGGGAATCTCGGCCCGCAGGCTGTCGCGATATCGCTCGGCCATGCAGCCCGTGACCACGAGGCGCGCGCCGCGCGCCCGCTTGTGCTCGGCCATTTCCAGGATGGTGTCGATGGACTCCTGCTTCGCGCGGTCGATGAACGCGCAGGTGTTCACGACAATCACGTCGGCGCCCGCGGCGTCGCTCGTGATCTCGTGGCCGGCCTGCTCGGCCGTGCCGAGCATCACTTCGGCGTCCACGAGGTTCTTCGGGCAGCCGAGGGAGACGAAGCCGATCTTCACGACAGGCACCGCCGAGGGAGAGCCGGGAAGCCGGGACGGCGCGCCTGCGCCCGCCCCACGCGTCGAGACATCCTCCCACTGTACACCGGGACCCGGCGGCCCCCGCCGCCGGCCCTCAGGGGTACAGGCGGTACAGCATGCGGGGGTAGGGAATGGTTTCCCGCAGGTGCTCGAGGCCGCAGAGCCAGGTCACGACCCGCTCCACACCCATTCCGAACCCACCATGCGGCACGGTGCCATACCGCCGCAGGTCCAGATACCACTCGAAGGCTTCCTGGGGCAGCTCGTGGTCCTTGATGCGCTGCAGGAGCAGGTCGAGGTCGTCGAGGCGCTGGCCGCCACCGATGATCTCGCCGTACCCCTCGGGCGCCAGCACGTCCACGCACAGCGCCTTGTCGGGCTGTTGCGGGTCGGGCTTCATGTAGAACGCCTTCACCGCGCCGGGGTAGTGCGTGACGCAGAGGGGCTTCTCGAACTGCTGCGAAAGGACCGTCTCGTCCGTGCCGCCGAGGTCGGTGCCGTACTGGAACGGCTGGCCCTTGTCGGTGAGCAGCGTCGCGGCCTCGTCGTAGGTCATGCGCGGGAAAGGCGCCGTCACTGCCTCCAGCTTGCTCGTGTCCCGCTCGAGCAGCGTCAGTTCCGCGCGCCGCCGATCGAGCACCCGCGCCACCACCGAGCTGACGAGCCGCTCGGCCAATGCGATCACGTCGTCGAGGTCCGCGTAGGCCATCTCGGGCTCGACCATCCAGAACTCGGTCAGGTGACGCCGCGTCTTGCTCTTCTCGGCGCGGAACGTCGGGCCGAAGCAGTAGACCTTGCCGAGCGCCATCGCGTTGGCCTCGTTGTAGAGCTGTCCGCTCTGCGTGAGGTACGCCGTGTGGTCCTCGAAGTACTGCACCGGGAACAGGGTGGTCGTGCCTTCGCAGGCGGCCGGCGTGAAGATCGGCGTGTCGGCGAGGATGAACCCCTCCCCGTTGAAGAAGTCGCGGATGGCGTTCACCACCTCGTGGCGTACCTTGAGGATGGCCGTCTGGCGTTCCGACCGGATCCAGAGGTGGCGCCGGTCCATCAGGTAGTCGACGCCGTGCTCCTTCGGCGTGATCGGGTAGTCGTGCGACGGCCCGATCACGTCGAACCCCGACGCGACCAGTTCGTAGCCACCCTTGGCCCTGGCATCGGCCCGCACGTTGCCCCGGACGACGATCGACGTCTCCTGCGCGAGGTGGTCGGCGGCCTTGAACGCCTCCTCGCCGACGTCGTTCTTCCCCATGACGACCTGCAGGAACCCGGTGCCGTCGCGCACCACCAGGAAATGGATCTTGCCGCTCGAGCGCCGGTTGTGGAGCCAGCCCCGGATCTGGACGTCCTGGCCGGTGTGCTCGCCGATCCGGTCGATGGAGATGGTCGGAATGCTCATGGGATCGTCTGCTCGTCGTCGAGGCCGAGCGCCTGCTCGAAGCGCCGGCGGGCTTCCGCCGCACGGGCCAGCACCTGCGCCGACGGTGCGCTGGGGCCGAGCTCGAACGTCCACGGCCCCAGATAGCCGACCTTCTGGAACGTCAGGAGCGTGCGGTCCCAGTCGATGACGCCGTCGTAGGGCACCAGGTGATCGTCCCGCGTCCCGCGGGTGTCGTGGACGTGCGCGGCGATGATGTGGCCTGACGCCGTCTCGACGGCGTCGGCCGGATCGCCCATGAGGCGGGCGTGCCCGGCATCGAGGCAGATGCCCACGGGCGGCCAGTCGCTGGCCTCTTCGATGAGGGCCACCAGCGCCTCCGGCGTGGAGAGCCGGTTCGTCTGGACCTCCAGCGCCAACTGCACGCCGCAGTCGGCGGCCGCGTTCGCCAGTATGTCGAGGCTCTCGCGCGCGGCCCGCGCATCGTCGTCGGCCGCCGCGGGGAGGTGGCTGGGCACGCCGACATGCGTCGCCAGGGAGGTGTACGGCAGCGTGCGCGCCAGCTGCAGCGTTGCCCGCGTCTCCTCGACGGCCCGTGCGCGCGCGGCTGGGTCGGTGGACGCCACCGACAGGGTCCCGTGCCAGTGCCCGTCGGTGTATGCCTCTGCGGTCGGGGCGTGGACGGCGCTCAAGGCCAGCCGCGTGTCGTCGAGCCACTCGGCCAGCTGCGCGACGGCGCGGGGGTCGCCGTAGTCGAAGTGCGACCGCAGGGCGAACAGCTCCACCGAATCGAAGCCGTGCGCCGCGATCTCGACCAGGTGCTCGCGGTCGAGGCGGGTCTGGTGGAACAGGAACGTGGAAATCGCGAATCTGGGCCCGCTCACGACGAGGCCGGATTGTACCGCAGCTCGTCGACGAGCTCGCCGAGCAGCCCGGCCAGCGTGGCGAACCGCGGGTCGCGGTGCAGCGTCCGCCGGACGTAGGCGAGCGTCCGGGGCACGTATTGCATGTAGACGGGGTTGCCGCGGCTCGTGGTCTGGTAGCCGAACGTGCCGAGCGCCTTGAGGTTGCGCTGCAGCGCCATCAGGTCGAAGCGCCGGCGGAAGCCGGCCCCCTCCTCGGGCGAGGCCTCGCGGCCCCGCGACAGCGCGAAGTAGTAGGCGATGAGGTCGTCCACCGCCGGGTCGGGCAGATCCACGTAGGAGTCCCGCAGCAGCGACACGAGGTCGTACGTGTCCGGGCCCATCCGGGCGTCCTGGAAGTCGATCACCCAGAGCGCGGAGTCGTGCCACATCAGGTTGCGGCTGTGGTAGTCGCGGTGGCAGAGCACCCGCGGCTCCGACGCCAGTTCGTCCACGATGGCCGTCCACTCCCGGCTCAGCGCCTGGCGGATCGCCTCCCCGGGGAGTGCGCCCCGGTACGCCAGCAGGAAATGCCGCACGAAGAACTCGAGTTCCCAGGTCAGCTTCTCGTGATCGAAGGCGACGCCGAACGGCGGGTACTCAGGCGAGGCCAGATCGGGTCCCCGCTGCTGCAGTCGGACGATGTGGCCCACCGCCTCCCGGTACCGCTTGGCGCGCTCGGTGGGTGACGCGCCGCCCAGGTGCGCCTGCAGGGTGACGTCGCCGAGGTCCTGGAGTCCCAGGATGCCCAGCTCGGCGTCGGCGTGCAGGATGGATGGGACGGGGACCGGGACGGCGGCGAAGAGCCGGGCGACCCGCACGAACGCCGAGGCCTCCACGTCGATCGGCCCGGCGTGGACGCTCAACACGACCGGGGCGCGGTCCCGCAACAGGACGCGGACGTACCGCCGGTCGGAGGCATCGCCGGTCAGCGTGACCACGCGCTGCACGACGGGGGCGAGGTCCTGCCGCGCCAGATACGCTGTGACGCGGCGGTCGAGATCGGCCGACACGAGCGAGATTCTACCCGTCGCGCGGGCGGCGGAGCGGCACGACGCGAAGACCGTCCACGGATGTCTCGTCGGGGGCGAGCGCCGTGCCGGCGTCCAGGACCACGACCGCGTTCTCGACGACCATGCCTGGAGGAATGGTGACGCCGTCCGCGAGCACCGCGCCGCGCACGTCGGCGCCCGCGCCGACGCTCACGTGGTCCCACAGGACGGAGTCGACGACGCGCGCCGACGGGTGGACGCGGGCGCCGATCCCCCACGCGGCGCTCGGCTCCCCGAGCCGCGATCGATGCCTGACCGTCGCCACGTAGTCGACGGGCGTGCCGATGTCGTGGTACGTGGCGGTGGTGGACCAGACGCGGACGGCGGCCGGCGAGGTCCGCAGCAGGGCCGGATACAGCCACTTCAAGGTTTCGCTCGGGGTGTCCCGGGGCACCTCGGCAAAGGCCCGCCGTTCGGCCAGCTGCACGCCGAGGAAGTGGAAGTGGCGGCGACCAGCGCCGGGCGGGGCGTGCCCCGCGGGCGCCACGCCGACGAGGCCGCCATCCTCGTCGACGACGAGGGAGTTGTATCCCGGCCGCGGCGCGACACCCGCCAGCGTGACCAGCGGAGCGTGACGCTGATGGTCGTCGTCCAGCGCCGCCAGGTCCAGGTCGGTGATCATGTCGCCGTTCACGACGAACGCCCGATCGGTGGCCAGGAGGTCGAACGCGCGGGCGGGCCCGCCGGCCGAGCCGAGCACGACCGGCTCCCAGGAGTACCGGACGCGCATGCCGAGGTCTTCTCCGTGCCCGACACGCGACGTGATGGTCGAGGGCAGGTGATGGAGGTTCACGACGACGTCGGTCACGCCCGCGGCGGCGAGCCAGCGCAGCTGATGCCGGACCAGCACGTCGCCGCCCACGGGGAGCGCCGCCTTGGCTCGGACCGACGAGAGGGGACCCAGGCGCGTGCCCAGGCCGGCCGCGAGGACGATGGCCGCGTGGGTCACGACCCGGCCGGCCCGAACGTCATGTCGCCGACAGCGCCCTCCGCGGCCGCCGCCGCGAGATACAGGCTGCGATACGACGCCGTGATGTAGTCGCCCTCCGTGCGTCCGAGGCGCCGCGCACAGGCGTGAATCGCGTCGGCGTCGCCCTCGATCTCCACGAACACGCCGATGGGCGTCTCGTCGATGGCGATGACGACGCCGGGCACGGCGAACTCCTCGCGGTACTTCTCATAGCGGAAGACCGGCCGGTAGCCGAGCGCGTCGAGGATGGCCAGGAGACGGCCGGGGTCGCCCGCTGTGGTCTCGATCTCCTCACGGACCTTGAGGAGGCCGGGCGTGACCGGCCCCTTGAAGGTGAGCGCCCCGGCCCCACCGTCGTCGCGGACCCTCAGGGCACAGCCGCGCGACACGAGCCCGCCGTCGGCGGTGTCGACGATGACGTCCCGCTGCAGGCGGCGCGGGCGCGCGGGGGCGGCGCCGAGCCCGAGGACGCGCCGTCTGGCGTCCTCGGGGCTCGCGAACTTCAGCTTGATCTCGCGTTCGAGACCGTCAGTGGCCAGGCCGCTACTCCTTGCGGACGGTGACGAAGCTCTCCTGGCCGTTGCGGAGCACGAGGAGGAACGCCGTCGAGCCGGACTGGACGTGGCCCAGCTCGCGCGCGGCGTCGGCGACCGTTCGGACTGGGCGGCGGTTCACTTCCAGCAGCACATCGCCCCGCGAGAGGCCCGCCCGCATGGCGGGGCTGGCGTTCTCGACGTCGGTGATGACCACGCCTTCGGTGTCGGCCGGCACGCGGAGCCGGCGGGCCATGTCGGGCGTCAGCGAGCCCACCGTCATCCCGAAGCCCTCGCCGGCCTGCTCCTCGGGCTCGGGCTCGCTCCCGCCGCCGCGCGAGGCGCGGGTGTTCTCGGCCTCGAGGTTCAACTCGTCCACGGTGATGCTGAGGCGCTTCTCGACCTTGTCGCGCAGGACCTTGAGCGGCACGGTGCTGCCTGGTGCCGTCCGCGTGACGAACGCGACCAGGTCGTCGCGGTTCTTCACCGCCTTGCCGTTGAACTCGATGATCACGTCACCGGGCTCGACGCCGGCCTTCGCCGCCGGCCCGCCGCTGTTCACGGTCGACACGAGGGCGCCATGCCGGTCCTTCAGGCCGAGCTGTTCGAGGGCGTCCAGGGGAATGGTGCCCACCGAGACGCCGATCACGCCGCGCGTGACCTTCCCGCTCTTGAGCTGGGGCAGGAGCTCCCGCACCGTGTTGATCGGGATCGCGAAGCCGATGCCGATGTTGCCCTGGGCGCGCGAGTCCGTGTAGATGGCCGTGTTGATGCCGACGACCTCACCGCGAACGTTGAGCAGCGGGCCTCCCGAGTTGCCGGGATTGATCGCGGCGTCGGTCTGCAGCACGTCCTGGCTCCGGCCGTCGGTGATCGGGAAGGGGCGCTCGGTGGCGCTGATCACGCCGACGCTGACGGTGTGCGCCAGGCCGAACGGGTTGCCGATGGCCATCACCCAGTCGCCGGGCTCCATCTGCGAGGAGTCGCCGAACTTGACCGCGGTCAGCGGGTGCTTCGGCATTTCCTTCATCTTGATGAGCGCGCTGTCGCTCAGCGGGTCGCGGCCCACCGTCGTCGCCTGGTAGAGCACGTCCTCGTCGTCGCCGTAGAAGCGCACCTCGATCTTGGTCGCGTTCTCCACGACGTGGTTGTTCGTGAGGATGAGCCCCTCGCCGGTGTCGATGATGAAGCCCGTCCCGGCGGCCTGGGTGACCTGCGGCCGCTCCGGCTGCTGCTGGCGGTTGCGCTGGCCCCCGCCGAAGAAGCGCTCGAGCAGGTCGTCGTCGCCGAAGAACTGCGTCATCTGCGTCTGCCGCTGGCGCGACTCGGTGCGGATGTTGACCACCGCCGGGCTGTTGGCCTTCGCGATGGTCCGGAACGTCGACGCATCCACCGGGCCGCTGAGGGGGGCGCTGTTGGCGGGCGGCACGCCGGCCGTGACGCTCTGCGCGGACGAAGCAGGCGACATCTCGAGCTTCGACGCGATGACCATCCCGACCGCGGCCGAGGCCACGGCGATGAGCAAGGCGTAGAACAGCGTGGTTTTGCGGGTCGACATCGAATCCTCCACTGACGCTCAGACCAGCGGGACCACGGCGGTCTGCCGCGGTCCGGTCACTTCGGGCCCGTCGGGGCCCCAGGCGACGTTGATTTCCGTGCGCACGCCGAACGTGTCGAAGTACAGCCCCGGTTCGACCGTGAACCCGGTGCCCGGCAGGAGCCGGCGCTCGTCGCGCGTCTCGTAGTCGTCGAGGTGGGCCCCGTTGCCGTGGACCTCCTCGCCGAGGCTGTGTCCCGTCCGGTGCAGGATCGCGGCGCCGAAGCCCGCGCGCTGCAGCACCTCACGGGCGGCGTGGTCGGCCTCCCATCCCCGGATCTCGCGTCCCGACGCCGCGGCCGACTCCACCAGGGCGATGGCGGCATCGCGCGCGTCGCGGACGGCCGCGAAGGCGGCCTCCACCGGCGCTGGCACGACCCGTCCCGTGAACCCGACCCAGCTGATGTCCGCGAAAACAGCGTGCGGCGTGGGGAGCTTGCCCCACAGGTCGAGGAGCACCACTTCGTCGCGTCCGATCGGCCGCGAGGCCGCGGCCGAGGGCTGGTAGTGGGGATCGCCAGCGTTCTGCTGGCTGGCGACGATTGGGGCGGCGTCGCTCGTCAGGCCTTCTTCGCCGAACCAGCCCGTCATCGCGGTCTGGATGTCGAACTCCGTCGTGGGGACCCCGTCGCGGATCCGGCGCGCAATGGCCTCGAAGGCGCGGTCCTTGATCCGGTAGAGGCGTTCCGCCGCGGCCCTGTGCGTCTTGAAACCGTCGGCCGGCCACATGGCCTCGAACTGCTGGACGAGGTCGCCCGACGACACCACCGCCGGCCCGCATTCGCGCACAAGCTCGATCGTCCCCGCGTCGACGCGCGAGACGTACGGAATCGCGGCGCGTGGCGAGTACTCCATGGCCACCGTGGTCAGACCCGCGAGCAGGTGGCGGAGCCCATCCTCCAGCTCGATCCGCCCGGCGTACTCGGTCGTCGCGCCCGGCAGGTGCGCCAGCGTCCGCCGCTCGATCTTGTGAACCAGGCCCCTCGGCGCGCCATCGGCCGGCACCAGGTAGAACCACCGGCGCGTCGTCATGTGGCCGGAGGTGGCGAGGCCCGCCATTCGACGTGACACCGGATTGGAACCGTGGAAGTCGTAGAGCAGCCAGCCGTCGACTCGCGCAGCCCGAAGTGCGGCCTGCACGGCCGAGACGTCGAGGGGCATAAGAATTTCGAGTATAGCCGGTTTGACGCGGGCGTACCGGACGGGCTGGCCCATGAGAAGCCGCGCTCGACGGGCCGTGCCGCGGCCTCCTGCTGTTGGACGCGCGGCAGGTGCGGACGGCTTGCCGGTTCATCCCGTCGTCGGGCCCAGGGCGCGGGCCGGCGCGGGTTAGTCGTACCGGTCCCGGCGGGGCGGACCGGCCGCGGTGGGAGAACCGGTCGGCCAGGCACGCCCGTCCTATAATCCAGGAACTGCCGCGCCCGGTCCCTGTCACGCCAGCAAGGGACTGCCATCGCCCGACCGACAGGACACGCCGATGACCCGTTCAGCCTGGACAGCTTGCTTGATCGCCGCGGCCGCCGGAGCGGTCCTGACCGCGCAGTCCGGACAGGTGCCCCCGCCCCTTCCGCAGGACGCCTCGGGGCAGCCGGCCATCACCTTCCGCGCCGAGGTCAACTACGTGGAAGTGGACGCCCGGGTGCTCGATGCCCAGGGCGCGTTCGTCCCGGACCTGAAGGCCGAGGACTTCCAGGTCCTGGAGGACGGGAAGCCCCAGACCCTGAGCGCCTTCTCGTTCGTGAACATGCCGGTCGAGCGCCAGGCCCGGCCGCTCTTCGCCAACGCCCCGATCGAGCCCGACGTCAGCAACAACATCGCGGGCTACGACGGCCGGGTGTACGTGATCGTGCTCGACGACCAGCACACGCACCCGCTACGCAGCGCCCGCACGAAGGCGGCGGCGCGCCGCTTCGTGGAGCGGTACATCGGCGCCAACGACGTGGCGGCCGTCGTCTACACCAGCGGACGGTCCGACGCCGCGCAGGAGTTCACCAACAGCCAGGGGCGCCTGTTGAAGGCGGTGGACGGATTCGTCGGGCGGAAGCTCCGGTCTTCCACGCTCGAGCGGCTGGACGAGGAGCAGCGCACGCGCGGCATCCGTGACGCCGGCGACCCGATCCGCGACATGCAGGATCCCGAACGCGCGATGGTGGCGCGGACCACGCTGGACTCGATCAAGAGCCTGGCCACCTACCTGGGCGGCATCAGCGGCCGGCGGAAGGCCATCATCTACTTCAGCGAAGGCATCGACTACGACATCTACGACATCTTCAACACGTCGGGCGGAGCCTCGTCGGTCATCCAGGCCTCACGCGACGCGGTGGCGGCGGCGACCCGTGCCAACGTGGCCATCTACGGCATCGACCCGCGGGGGCTCGGCGCGCTGGGCGACGACATGATCGAGGTGCAGGATTTCCCCACGGATCCGTCGCTCAACCTGGGCCCCTCGTCGTTCAACAACGAGGTGCGGCTGTCCCAGGACAGCCTGCGCGTGCTGTCGGACGAGACCGGCGGCTTCGCCATCGTCAATCAGAACGACCTGGGGGCGGCCTTCGAACGGGTGGTGCAGGACAACAGCCGGTACTATCTCATCGGCTACTACTCGAACAACGAGCGGCGGGACGGGAAGTTCCGGAAGATCGAGGTCAGGGTGTCCCGGCCCGGCCTGACCGTCAGGTCGCGAAAGGGCTACGTGGCGGCGCGCGGGCGCGCGGACAACGACAAGACGGACGGCCGGACTCCGCCGGAACTGCGCGCGGCGATGTTGAGTCCGCTCCCGACCGCGGCGCTGCCCATGGCCCTCGGCGCGGCCGTGTTCAAGGGCCCGGCGGGGAAGGGCGCCGTCGTGATCTCGACCCTGCTCGGCGCCCGCGATCTCGACCTGGTCGAGAAGGGCGGCACGTTCAACAACTCGCTGGAGCTGCTGGTGAGCGCGTCGGACTACCGGGGCAAGCAGTTCCCGGGCGACGGCACCACCCTGAACCTGGCGCTGAAGCCGGAGTCGGTGCCGCGCCTCAGGGCCGGCGGCTTCCGCGTGCTGACGGAGCTGGACCTCCCGCCCGGCCGTTACCAGCTGCGGGTCGCGGCCCGGGAAGGCAACACCAAACGCGCGGGTTCGGTGGTGTACGACCTCGACGTGCCCGACTACTCGAAGGAGAAGCTCGTGGTGAGCGGCCTCGCCATCACGTCGGCCACGGCGGGCCTCGTGCCCACGGCACGCCCGAAGGACCCGCTGGCGAAGATGCTGCCTGGACCGATGACGACCCACCGCGAGTTCGTCGTCGGGGACGAGCTCGCGGTCTTCACCGAGGTGTACGACAACACGAATCGCTCGGCTCACAAGGTGGAGATCGTCGCCAGCCTGCGATCCGAGGGCGGTCAGTCGGTCTTCACCACCCGCGAGGAACGCGACAGCAGCGAGCTGGCCGGGGGCCCAGGCGGGTATGGGTTCCTGGCGAAGGTGCCGCTCACCGACGTGCCGCCGGGCGTCTACGTGCTGCGGATCGAGGCGCACGCCAACATCGGCGAGCGTCTGGAGGCCATGCGCGAATCCGTCGTGCGCGTGGTGGCCCCTCCGGCGGGCCGCTGAGGCCGTACGAACGCCGGCCCGCGAACGCGTGATGCGCTCGCGGGCCGGCGGTGGTCCTGCTGGGCCTGCCGTGGCAGCTACTTCGGCCCGTCGTCCGTCTTCGGCACGTCGATCTTGGCGACGATGTTCGTCTTGATGCTGCCGTTGGCGTGCGAGAACTGGTACTGGTTCGTGTCCATGTTCGGGTTGCGCGGCGACCGGAGCGTGATGGTCACGACCTCGCCGGCGCGCAGCGGACGCGGGTGGCGGTAGGTATCGCCCGTCACCGGGTTCCGCTTCTTGTCGTACCACTGCTCTTCGACCTTGAGTCCGGCGATCGCGCCACTCGTGGCGGGATTGCGCGCGACGATCACGGTCACCACCTGGTTGCCCTGGATCTTGGTGTTCGGCTTGGTGATGTCCAGTGCTGCCTCACCGCGAATCGGCGGGATGAGCTTGCGCTCCTGGGCCGCGGCGCCGGCGACCAGGCCCGCAATCAAGACGGCCATTGTGAACTGCCCGAAGCGCTTCATCGATGGTTCCTCCGAGGTACGGCGGGCGCGCTGGCGGCCCGACTGGTTTGGAGTATAGACCCTTACATCTCCCCGTTCCAGTCCTCCGGCTCGGCCGTCGCCGAGCGGAAGACCTCCAGGTGCCACTTGCCGCCGCCCCAGGGTTCGATGACCTCGGTGGCTACGACGTCGACCAGCAGCTCGGCGAACGTCCGGCCCTCGGGGTCGCCTTCCAGGTGATAGGCGGCTTCGTCCCACGAGAAATTGGGGTAGAGCGTCATCGTCAGGAACAGGTCGTACCCGTCGTCCACGACGATGAGCTGGCCGCAGGGAGCCTTCTGGGTGGAATGGTAGATGAGGTACTTCTCCGCGCTGTGTGCGCGGATGTAGCGCTTCAGCGCGAACTCGCGGGCGACGATTTCCTCGACCGCGATCTTCTTGTCCCAGCAGTCCGAGCAGTAGCGCTCCTCGCCCTTCGGTTCCGAGACGTCCTTGGCGCCGCAGAGCGCACAGTGCGCCTTGTTGGTCGTGGTCTTACGGGACATCCAGCCATTCTAAGGGCCGACGCGGAGCTGGCGCAATCAATCCGGCGCTAGCAGCCCGCGGCCGGCGCGTACAGCCGCCGCACGTACTCCTTCAGCATGCGCGCGGTGGAGAACCGCGGCAGGTTGGTGCGCATGGCTTCACGCACGACCCGCATCCACGCCCGCGGCACGCCGCGCTCGTCGCGCTCGTAGAACGCCGGGACGACGTCCCGCTCGAGGAGGGCATACAGGGCGTCGGCGTCTGCGGCGTCCGACGCGTCGTGATTGTCGGCGTCGGCGTGGCCGTCGATCAGCCAGCCATTGTCGCCGGTGTAGCCCTCGGCCCACCAGCCGTCGCCGATGCTCAGGTGCGGGACGCCGTTCAGGGCCGCCTTCATGCCGCTCGTGCCGCTGGCCTCGAGCGGTTTGCGGGGCGTGTTCACCCACACGTCGCAGCCCTGCACGAGCAGGTGCGCCACATGGAGGTCGTAGTCGTCGATGAAGGCCACCCGGCCGCCGAACATCGGGTCGAGCGCACGCCGGAACACGCGCTGCAGATGATGCTTCGCCGGGTCGTCGGCGGGATGCGCCTTGCCCGCGAAGACGATCTGCACCGGGCGGCCCACGGCGTTCAGCAGCGCCGCCAGGCGTTCGGCGTCGTGGAAGATCAGCTCCGGGCGCTTGTAGGCGGCGAAGCGGCGGGCGTAGCCGAGGGTGAGCGCGTTCGGATCGAGCATGAGGCCGTGCGTGGCCACGCGCGCCGGCGCCACGCGTTCGATCGTCCAGCGCTGACGCGCCCGCTCGCGGATCCAGGCGAACAGCGCCTGGCGCAGGACCACGCGCACCTCCCAGAGCGCTTCATCCGGGATCGCGTCGAATCGCTGCCACGTCTCCGGGGCGTCCACGCGCGTCAGCCAGTCCTCGCCGAGATGCGCGGACAGCAACTGCCGCAGCGGAGCGGCGACCCAGGTGGGGACGTGCACGCCGTTGGTGATCGCCTGCACGGGCACGCCGTCCACCGGGCGATCCGGCCACATCGACCGCCACATGTCGCGCGTGACGTGGCCGTGCAGTTCGCTCACGGCGTTGATCCCGCCGGCGGTCCGGAGTGCGAGGGCGGTCATGTTGAACTGCGCCCCGTGGCCGTTGTCGTGCTCGCCGAGGGCCAGGAAGCGCGCACGGTGCGGGCCGAGGTCGCCCCAGCAGCCGGCGAGGTGTTTCTCGACCAGCTGGAAGGGGAAGGCATCGTGCCCGGCGGGCACGGGCGTGTGCGTCGTGAAGACGGTCGAGCGCCGCACGGCCTCGAGCGCCTCGTCGAACGACTGGCCCTGCTCGATGAACTCACGGATCCGCTGCAGGACCACGAAGGCCGCGTGGCCCTCGTTCAGGTGCCAGACCGCCGGCTCGATGCCCATCGCGCGGAGCACGCGCACGCCGCCGATGCCCAGGACGACCTCCTGCTGGATGCGCGTCTCGCGGTCTCCGCCGTACAGACGCGCCGAGAGCTCCCGGTCCCACGGCGCGTTCTCCTCGAGATCCGTGTCGAGCAGGTAGAGCCGCACGTGGCCGACGCGGACGCGCCAGACGGCCGCGAGCACGGTGCGGTCGCCGATCGGCACGGCCGTGATGCAGGGTCGGCCGTCCGGCGTGATCGCGGTCTCGATCGGGGCGTCGGCCCAGTTGATGCGCTCGTAGTGCTCCTGCTGCCACCCGTCGCTCGACACGCGCTGGTGGAAGTAGCCCTGCGGATACATGAAGCCGACCCCGACCAGCGGCAGGCCGAGGTCGCTGGCCTCCTTGCAGTGATCGCCGGCGAGGACGCCCAGGCCGCCGGCGTAGATGGGCAGCGACTGGTGCAGGGCGAACTCCGCGGAGAAGTACGCGATCGCCCGGCCCTTCAGGTCCGGACCGTCGGTGGACCACCACGAGGACGCCGGGTGACGCGCCGCGTCGAGGCTCGCGAGCGCGGCGTCGTACATCGCGACGAAGGCCGGGTCGGCCGCGGCCCGCTGGAGCACGTCGGCGCCCAGCGTCCGGAGCATGCGAGCCGGGTTGTGCGCGGTCGACCGCCAGGTGGTCAGGTCCAGCCGGCGGAAGAGCTCGCGGGCGGCGGGATGCCAGCTCCACCAGACGTCGGTGGCGAGCTCGCCGATGCGGTGGATGCGGGCGGGAAACGGTATCGCGAAACGTTCCATAGATGCACAGGGCGGCGGTCAGCGCCGCCGGCTAGACAACCTATCGACCGGGAGCGGTCGTCGCGACACGTCAGGCCTGCGGGGGGCAGGCGCCGACGAGCGTCGCAAAACGGGTCAGGTCGATGTTGCCGCCAGACACGACGGCCACGACCTTCCCTGAACCGGCACGCCCCGAGAGCGCCGCGGCAACGGCACAGGCGGCGGCGCCCTCGATGATGACGTGGAGGCGCTCGGCGACGGTGGCCATGGCCGCCGCGGCCTCGTCGAGCGACATGACCAGCGAGCCCGCCACCGTGTCCCGCAGCAGCGGCCACATCGACGGCAGGACCGACCGTCCACCCGCGCCGTCCACGAACGAAGCCGTCCAGGCCTCGAACCGCGCCGGGGCGCCGGCGGCGAGCGACGTCGCCAGCGGGGCGGCCGTCTCGGGCTCGGCGGCGAACACGCGCACGTCGGGCCGCGTCGCGCCGACCACGGTGCCGATGCCGGACAGCAGGCCGCCGCCGCCGATGGCGGCGACGATGGCCGAGACGTCGGGCAGGTCCTCGAGGATCTCGACCGCCGCAGTGGCATTGCCGGCGATGAAGGCGTCGTCGTCGAACGGGTGCACGAAGTGTCCGCGCATCCGGTCGGAGCCGTGCCGCTCCACGGTCTGCCAGCACTCGTCGTAGGTCGCGCGGACGATGGCCGCGCCGAGCCGCTCGATGGCGCGCACCTTCGTCGCAGGCGCCGTGTCCATCACCATGACCGAGCAGGACGCCCCGGCCGCCCGCGCCGCGAAGGCGACGCCCTGCGCCGCGTTGCCGGCGCTCACGGTCCAGACGCCGCCGGCGAGCTGCTCGGGCGAGAGCTGCCGCACGGCGTTGAAGGCGCCGCGCAGCTTGAACGACCCGATGGGCTGGAGGCACTCGAGCTTCAGGTAGATCTCGGCGGGCCGTCCATCCGGCGCGACGACCGGCACGTCGAGCCGGACGAGCGGCGTGCGCACGGCGGCGGTGTAGATGGCGCGCGAGGCCTCATCGACCGCGCTCATCGGGATGCGTCGCATGAACGGCGCATGGTACCACGACCGTGGAGGCCCGTTCGGCGGGCGCCGCGTACAATGACCGCGCGGAGGTGCGTCATGAGACGGTGGGCGGCGGCGGCAATCGTGTGCGCGTGCTGCGCGGCAGCGGCCGCGCAAACTCCTGAGCCGCGTCCGAGGGCGCGCGACCTCGGACTGGCGCCGGGCGTGTTCGCGCCGGGTCCCGCCAACGCGATCACCGACGTGGAGGGCGTGCGCGTCGGCCACGTGACGCTGGTGTCTGGCGACTCGGTGCGGACCGGCGTCACGGCAATCGTGCCGCACGCCGGCAACGTGTTCCAGGACAAGGTGCCGGGCGCCGTCTTCGTCGGGAACGCGTTCGGCAAGCTCGCCGGTTCCACGCAGGTCGATGAGCTGGGCACCATCGAGACGCCGGTCGTGCTGACCAACACCCTGTCGGTGGGCGCCGCGGTCGAAGGCGTCGTGACCTGGACGATCGATCAGCCGGGCAACGCCGACGTCCGATCGGTCAACGCCGTCGTCGGCGAGACCAACGACGGGGGCCTGAACGACATCCGCGGTCTCCATGTCCGGCCGGCGCACGTCGTCGACGCGATCCGCGCCGCCCGGGGAGGCGCCGTCGACGAGGGCAGCGTCGGCGCCGGGACCGGCACCCAGGCGTTCGGCTGGAAGGGCGGAATCGGGACCTCGTCCCGTCGGCTGCCGCCCACCCTGGGCGGGTACACGGTGGGCGTCCTCGTGCAAAGCAACTTTGGCGGCGTCCTGACCATGGGCGGCGCGCCCGTCGGCAGGGAACTGGGCCGGTACGCGTACTCGCCGTCCGCCCGGGGCGACGATCACGGCGACGGGTCGTGCATGATCGTCGTGGCCACGGATGCCCCGCTCGATGCGCGCGACCTGAAGCGACTGGCCGCGCGCGCCGTGTACGGACTGGGGCGGACGGGCTCCTCCTACAGCAACGGGAGCGGTGACTTCGCGATCGCCTTCTCGACGCACCCCTCACTCCGAGTGAGATTCAATGCGACCGCGCCCGCCACCCGGACGCTGCTGCCGACCGACGGCGTGTCCCCGCTCTTCGAGGCCGCGCTCGAGGCCACCGAGGAGGCCGTCTACAACTCGCTCCTCCGCGCGACCACCGTCAGCAGCCGGAGCGCGACGGTCGAGGCGCTGCCGATCGGCCGCCTTCGCGAGATCCTGCGGAAATACAACGCGGGACGCTAGCGCGTCGGCTCGCCCGTGCCGGCGAAGCGCTTCTCGGCCGCCGGCGTCATCGACAGTCCGCCCGTGTGGACGAACAGCACGCGCGCGCCCCTGGGAATGGTCCCTTGCGCGACGAGCCCGCACAGGCCGGCGAACGCCTTGGCCGTGTAGACCGTGTCCAGAAAATAGCCTTCCTCGGCGGCCATCAGGCGGATGGCCGCGTCGCTGCCCCTGTTCGGCACGCCGTAGCCTTCGTCCGCATAGCCGTAGACGATCTCGTGCGCGGGCACGTCCTCCAAGCCGAGGCCCAGGCTGAAGTGGCGGCTCGAGTCGAGGAAGAGCGCCGCCGGCGAAGGCAGGCGGAACGCCTCTTCGACGGCGTGGCGGGTCTCGATGGCGACGGGGTGCACGCGCGCGTCGACGTCCCCGAGGGCCAGCCCGAGGAGCAGGCCGGTCGTCGTCGACCCCGTGCCGTAGGCCACGACCACGTGGTCGAAGTCGAATCGGCCGCCCCGCTGCGCCGCGATCTCGGCCACGCACGCCATGTAGCCGGGCTCGGCCGCCGGCATCGTGCCGCCGCCCGGAATGAAATAGCCGCCCGTGTCGGCCGTCACGTCCCGGCAGAAGGCGTCGATCCGGGCGCCGTCCTCCGGCGTCGGATGGGAGAAGTCCGCCGGGCACACGTGGAGGGTCGCGCCCAGGTAGTCGAGCAGCAGGAGATTGCCGCTCCACGCCGTGGGATCGGCCGGCGCGGCGCCGGCGACCACGCAGTGGACGTCGAGGCCGACCCGCCGGCAGGCCGTGGCCGTCATCATCGTGTGGTTGGACGTGACGGGACCCACCGTGACCACGCGGCGGTGCCCTCGGGCCATCGCGTCGGCCAGCACGTATTCGAGCTTCCGCGTCTTGTTGCCGCCCATCGCGACGCCCGAGCACTCGTCCCGCTTCATCCAGAGGTCCACGCCCAGCCGCGCGCCGAGGCGTTCGAGCCGGGTCAAGGGCGTGGGAAACGTACCGAGCGGCACGCGGGGCACGCCGGCGAGGAAGGCCGTCAGGCGGTCGAGGGACACGGGCGACATTCTACGGGCGATGGACATCGGGCCCCGGCGTGCGATACTAATGAACGTTCCTGCCGGGCGGTTCGACCCTTCTGTGCGGAAGTGGCGGAATTGGCAGACGCGCTAGCCTCAGGAGCTAGTCCTCGCAAGAGGGTGAAGGTTCGAGTCCTTTCTTCCGCACCAACTCATTCCGGGTCGCCGGCCCGCGCCACGGTCCCGCCCGCGTCCGTCCAATCGGGCAGCCGGTCGTTGCCAGGACCCTCCGTCAGCCGCGTCCAGCGGCCCGTCGCCAGATCCACCACCGCCAGATCCCAGTCTTCGCCCTCGTGATGCGCGGGACTGACCGAGAAGGCCAGGCGCGCCTGATCGGGCGACCAGGCCGGGTAGTAGCTCCACAGGCCATCCGCCCTCAGCACCGCCGACGACGCGAACGTGTCGCCCCGGCGGATCTCGAGCGCCGACGGCTGTTCGCCCTCGAGACGGACGTGCGCGAGCCGGCGGCCGTCCGGTGACCAGCGCGGCCAGCAGGCACCGGTGTCGGCCGGTACCGCGGTCACCGAACCGCCGGGGCCCCGAACGTGCACCTGGAAGTCCCAGAAGGCGCCGACCCGCAGCGTCTGGGCCGCGAACGCCACGCGCTCCGGGGCCGTCGACACCGACGGCATGATGGCCCGGCCCACGAAGTGCCTGGTGAGCCGCACGACCCGGCCCCCCCCGAGCGTCAGCTCGTACAGGTCGCCGCGGCTGTCGCGGTCCGACGAGTACACGATGCGGGCGCCGTCCGCCGTCCAGGCGGGGTCGGACTCGTTGGCGGGATCGGTCGTGAGCCTCGAGGCGCCGGAGCCGTCCGCATTCACCGCCCACACGTCGAGATCGGGCGTTCCCGTGTCGCGAGCGTCGCCTTCGTAGTGGGCGCGGTTGGAACTGAAGGCGAGGCGTCGGCCATCAGGGGCCCACCGGGGCGTGCGCTCGGTCAGGCCTGGGTGGCCGGTGGCCCGCCGCACCGTGCCCGTCGCCAGGTCGAGCAGGTAGATGCCGGGGCGCCCTGCGACGTCGGATTCGAAGGCGATGGTGCCGGAGAGGCCAGCGGGGAAAGGGCGGACCGCGCGCGGCAAGGCGGGCGCGGACGCCAGTGCGTGCAGTGACGCGACCGCCAGCAGGCAGACGCTCGCCACGGCCGACCTTCGCCCGAACCGACGGTGTCCGCACATACGACCGGTATACCGTACCGGCCGCGGCGAGTGTTCAAGAACGGAGCAGTGTGTTCTGGCGACCGTGCCGATTCGGCACATCAATGAACGGCCAGGCGCCGGTCGATGGCCTCCACTTCCTCCAGAAGCCGCCGCAGCACCTGTGCCTGGGAGACGCTGCTCGGCGTGCGGAAGAGCGCACGTACCTCGCGGAGCCATACCCGGACATCCCCCACGAACTCATCGAGTTCCGGTCGATCCCGTGCGATATCGGCGGTGGCGTGCTCGATGCGGTTCAGGAGCGTGACAGCCTCCAGCAGCTGATCGTGGGAGAGATCCACAGTACCCAGTCGTCGCGACATCATGGCCTGCCGTGTCGCAAGCGGTGTGCCACCAGAAGCGACGGCGGGCCCGTGATATCGTCGCGCGCGGATGGGTCCCATCGTGATCGGCGTGGCGGGCGGATCGGGCTCGGGCAAGACCACCGTCGTCCGTCGCATCGTGGACAGCCTCGGCAGCGAGCAGGTGAGCGTGCTCGAGCACGATCGGTACTACCGCGACCGGAACGACCTGCGATTGGAAGAGCGCGCGGCCCTGAACTACGACCACCCCGACGCGCTCGAGACCGACCTGCTCGTGCAGCACGTCCTGGCGCTGAAGGGCGGGCACCCGGTGGATGCGCCGGTGTACGACTTCGCACGGCACGCGCGCACGACGTCCACGATCCACATCGAGCCGCGCCGGGCGCTGATCGTGGAAGGCATCCTCATCTTCGCCGACAGGCCGCTGCGGCAGCTGATGGACGTGAAGGTGTTCGTGGACACCGACGACGACACGCGCGTCATCCGGCGCCTGCAGCGCGACGTGGCGGAGCGGGGACGCACGATGGCGTCCGTGATCGATCAGTACCTGTCCACCGTGAAGCCCATGCACCTGGAGTTCGTGGAGCCGAGCAAGCGCTACGCCGACATCATCGTGCCGGAAGGCGGGTACAACGCGGTGGCGGTCGACCTGTTGCTCACGCTCATCCGCAGCCTCGCCGGCGGGTCTCCGGCGTCCTGAACGCGTCCGTCAGCGGGCGTGAGCGTCTTCGAACGCTTTGATGGCTCGCTCGTGGCGCAGGATGAGCGAGATGTCGTCGAGGCCGTCGAGGAGGCGCGTCCGGGCGCGCTCGTCGATGGCGAACGCCGCGTCGACGCCGTCGCCGGTCACTCGTCGGCGCTCCAGGTCCACCGTCACGCGGTAGCCGGTGCCGGCCTCGGCGGCGTGCTGGAGCGCGGCGAGCGTGGCCGCGTCCACCACGGCCGCCAGCAGGCCGTTCGCCACGGCGTTGCCGGCGAAGATGTCGGCGAAGGACGGCGCGAGGACCACGCGGAATCCGTAGTCGTGCAGGGCCCACACGGCGTGCTCACGCGAGGACCCGCAGCCGAAGTTCTGGCCCGCGAGCAACACCGACGCCCCGGCGTAGCGGGCGTCGTTCAGCACGAAGTCGGCGCGAGGGACGCCGGCGCGGTCGACGCGCCAGTCGTAGAACAGCGCGTCCTCGAAGCCGGTCCGCCCGAGGCGCTTCAGGAACTGCTTCGGGATGATCTGGTCGGTGTCGATGTCGGGACGCGGCAAGGGCGCCACGAGACCGGTATGGGTGCGGAACGGCTGCATGGGTGCGTCTACCGGTAGGCCCAGTCGCGAACGTCGGTGAAGCGCCCCCGGATGGCCGCGGCCGCGGCCATCGCGGGGCTGACGAGGTGCGTCCTCCCGCCCCGGCCCTGCCGGCCCTCGAAGTTCCGGTTGCTCGTGGACGCGCATCGCTGTCCCGGTTCCAGGACGTCGTCGTTCATCCCGAGGCACATCGAGCAGCCGGGCTCGCGCCACTCGAACCCCGCCGTCACGAACGTCTCGTGCAGGCCCTCGGCTTCCGCGGCGCGCTTCACGGGCTGCGATCCCGGGACCACCAGGGCCCGAACCGACGGCGAGACGCGGTGGCCGCGGGCCACCCGCGCCGCCTCGCGCAGGTCCTCGAGGCGGGCGTTGGTGCACGACCCGATGAAGACCCGGTCCACCGGGATGTCGTCCACGCGCGTGCCTGGTGTCAGGCCCATGTAGGCCAGGGCCTGTTCGTGGCTCGTGCGTGACGCGCCGGCGAGGGACGACGGATCGGGCACCGTGCCCGAGATCGGCACGACCATGTCGGGCCGGGTCCCCCAGGTGACGAGCGGCGCCACCGCGGCCGCGTCGATGTCGACCTCCCGGTCGAAGCGGGCGCCCTCGTCCGACGTCAGGTGGCGCCAGCGACGCTCGGCCGCGTCCCAGGCGTCGCCCGCAGGCGCGTGGGGCCTGCCCCTGAGGTACTCGATCGTCACATCGTCCACGCCGACGAGGCTCGACCGCGCGCCAGCCTCGATGCTCATGTTGCAGAGCGTCATCCGGCCTTCCATCGACAGCGCCGCGGCGGCCTCGCCCACGAACTCGATGGTGTGGCCGGCGCCGCCGGCGCACGTGACGTGGCCGATCACGGCCAGCGCGAGGTCCTTGGCCGTGACGCCAGGGGCCAGCCGCCCGGACAGCCTGACGCGCATCGCCTTGGGCCGGACCAGCGCGAGGCACTGCGTGGCCAGCACGTGCTCCACTTCCGACGTGCCGATGCCGAAGGCGAGCGCGCCGAACGCCCCGTGGGTGGTGGTGTGGCTGTCTCCGCACACGATGGTCATGCCCGGCTGGGTCAGCCCCAGTTCGGGTCCGATCACGTGCACGATGCCCTGGCCCGGGGAGTCGAGGTCGTGGAGGGCGATGCCGTGCGCGGCGCAGTTGGCCCGGAGGGCCTGGAGCTGCGCGGCTGCGAGGGCGTCGGTCAGCGGCAGGTGGCGCGGACCGGTGGAGACGTTGTGGTCGAGCGTCGCGACGGTGAGATCGGGCCGGCGCACGCCGCGCCCCGCGAGCCTGAGCCCTTCGAAGGCCTGCGGGGTGGTGACTTCGTGAATCAGGTGGAGGTCGATGTAGATCAGGTCGCGCCCGCCGTCGAGGTGTTCCACGACGTGCGCGTCCCAGAGCTTGTCGAGCAGTGTCTTCGCCATCGGGGAGCCGTGCTCAGACGCCGTGGTACGACCAGTGCCGTTCGAGCGCGTCCACGACGGCGCGCTCGACCGCCGCGCCGATATCGGACGTGGAGGCCACGGCGTCCCCGGGGCGGGCGAGGTCGGCCGGCCGGAGCCCGTGCTCGAGCACCTCGCGCGTGGCGGCGTCGACGGCGTCGGCTTCGCGCGGCATCTGCGCCGTATGGCGGAGGAACAGGGCGATGCACCCGATGGCGCCAATCGGATTGGCGACGTCCTTGCCCGCGATGTCCGGCGCGGAGCCATGGACCGGCTCGTACAGGGCGACCGTGCCACCGAGCGTGGCCGACGGCAGCAGCCCCAGCGAGCCGGCGATCACGGCGGCTTCGTCGCTCAGGATGTCGCCGAAGAGGTTGTCGGTGAGCACGACGTCGAATTCGGTCGGCGCCGTCGCCAGGCGCATCGCGCATGCATCGACGTACATGTGGCGGAGCGCGACGTCCGGATAGTCCCGCCCCACGCGCGTGACCGTCTCCCGCCAGAGCCGCGACGTCTCCAGGACGTTCGCCTTGTCCACCGAGCAGACCTGCCGCCGGCGCGATCGGGCGGCGTCGAACGCCACCCTGGCGACCCGCTCGATCTCGGGCACGCTGTAGCGGAGGGTGTTGAAGGCGGCGCCACCATCGGGCTCGCGCCCGCGAGGTTCCGCGTAGTAGAGGCCGCCCAGCAGCTCGCGGACCACGAGGACGTCCGCGCCGCGGACGCGCTCGGGGCGCAGGGGCGAGACGTCGAGCACGGGCTCGAAGGCCACCGCGGGCCGGAGGTTGGCGAACCCCCCGAGCGCGGTGCGGAGCGCCAGCAGGCCGGCTTCGGGCCGGAGCGTTGGCGGGTGCTGATCGAACGCGGGGTCGCCCACGGCGCCGAGGAACACGGCATCGGCCGCCTGGCACGCCGCCAGCGTCGCGTCCGGCAGTGGCACGCCGGCGGCGCGAATGGCCGCCGCGCCGATCGGGTGATCGGCCACGTCCACCTTCAGCCCCGTCACCGCCGAGACGGCATGGAGCACCCGCATCGCCTGGCGGGTGACCTCGGGGCCGATGCCGTCACCAGCGAGAGTGACCAGTCGCAGTCGCATCGTGACAGTCTCGCACGCCAGCCTGCAGGCCGTCGAACGGCGCGTCCAGCGGGGACGCGTCGAGTTCCCGCACGAGCGCCGCCAAGTCCGCGTCGTCGATCGACTTGGCGTAGTCGGTCGCCTCGATCATCCGGGCGTAGAGGCGGCGCAGATCCTCGACGCGCAGGCGGAAGCCGAGCGAGCGGCAGCGCGCGTCGAGGCCGCGCAGGCCCGAGTGCCGGCCGAGCACCAGCCGCGTGGCCGGTGCGCCCACCGACTCCGGCCGCATGATCTCGTAGGTGAGGGGGTTCTTGACCATGCCGTCCTGGTGGATGCCGGCCTCGTGCGCGAACGCGTTGTCGCCCACGATGGCCTTGTTCGGCTGGACCGGCACCGACACGATCGACGAGAGCGCCCGGCTCGTTCCGTAGAGTTCGCGTGTCGCGATGGCCGTCGCGCACCCGAGGGCGTCGCCCCGGACCTCGATCGCCATGACGACCTCTTCGAGCGCGGCGTTGCCGGCCCGTTCGCCGATGCCGTTGATGGTGCACTCGATCTGGCGGGCGCCCGCCTCGATCGCGGCCAGCGAGTTGGCGACCGCCAGGCCCAGGTCGTTGTGACAGTGCGCCGACAGGACGATCGCCGGCCCGACGCGATCGCCGACCGCCCTGAACATCCGGTCGATGTCCGAGGGCAGCGCGAAGCCCACGGTGTCCGGCAGGTTGA